>JBBILY010000059.1:0-13802 GCA_037444705.1 Chloroflexota bacterium
TGGACACGATATCTTCCGGGCGCAGGTGGCGAATCAATTCAACCGCGGTGCTCTTCAGCGTATCCAGGCGCTCGCCCTGCATGGAGGTGGAGCGGTCCAATACCAGGCATAGATTTAGTGCCGGGCTGGGGCGCGTTTTAGCCTCAGGAGGAGCGGTTAACTCCATCATCACGAAGATTAATTGAGGTTCATTGATACGCAGAAGGGTGGGACGGCTGTATAGGATGGAGAGATTAGCCAGCGTGCCGGCGCTCCCTCCTAACCCGCGGCTCTGATCATATTGGGCGCGGCGATCAGGATCCGAGAGCACCTCGTAAGCCGCTTGAACTTTGAGGAAAGCCTCCGTGGCGTTAGCCTGATTGCTCAGGTCTGGATGGAGTTCACGTGCCAGTTTGTGATAAGCCCGACGGATTTCTTCTGGCGTGGCTTCGGGGGTAAGTCCCAGGTCGGCATAATAATCAGAAGCCTCGGACATGGCAGGCTCATCCGGGCAGGCGAATCAGGATCACTGAGATATTATCTGGCCCCCCAGCCTCATTGGCTGCATCCACCAATCCCTGGCAGGCGTCTTCGACGGAACAGGCTTGCAATACCAGGCGCTGAATTTCAGCCTCGGGCACCACGCCCCACAGGCCATCGGAACAAAGCAAAAGATAGGCTGCCTCGAGCACCTGGATCGAATGGATATCAGGGGTAAAGGCTTCCCCCTGCCCTAAAGCGCGGTAAAGCACATTGCGTTGCGGATGCACGGCCGCCTCGGCGGTGGTGAGCTGTCCTAATTCGACCAGGCGTTTTACCAGCGAGTGGTCACGCGTGAGCACCTCCATGGGTTCATTCCCATAGATCAAATAAGCACGGCTGTCACCCACGTGAGCGATGGTCATCTGGTTGCCCAAGATCAATGCGGCTGTCAGGGTGGTGCCCCCTCCGGGCACCTGCTTGACGATTACCCGATGAGCCTCTTGCACGCCCTCTTGCATGATCTCCACCAGGGATCCATCCGGGTGAGAGGGCTTCAAACTCAAGAGCGGCGTGTACAGTTTGCGCAGAATATAACTGCCCACACAGCGCACGGCCAGGGTGCTGGCTTGTTCGCCGTGTTGATGGCCGCCCATGCCATCCGCAACCACAAACAGGCCAAAAGGCACGCTGCCCCCATTGGTCGCCAGCGTGGCCGAGAAGGTAAGCAACGCATCTTCATTGTGCTGGCGTTGTTTGCCCACCGACTGCGCGCATCCCACAATCAATTGGGATGGCTCTAAGGTCTTTTTGAGCCTCTCAAGGCCGGTGGCTACGTCCCCATACGATACAGGGCGGGTAGGGATGTCTCCCGCGGAGGATTTTCTTGAGCCTATGATATGATCAAACAAACGTCTCACCAAGCAGCCTCCCCTGGCCAGCAACAAACGTTCTACGCTGGTAATGCATAGAGACAATGGTCATTGGAGCCAATATAAATGACTCCATCCACTGCAATGGGTGTCCCGGTGATGGCGCCATTGGTGCGAAAGCGCCAGCGCAAACGTCCACTCCGATATTCCAGACAATAGACGTGGTTATCCACCGAGCCGCAATAGAGCGAGTCGTTATAAATAATAGGCGAACCACTCACCTGATGTTCAGTGGTGTAACTCCATACCTCCTTAGCAGTACGGGCATCCACGCAGGTGATTTTGCCATCAGCGGCGCCAACGAAAATCAAGTCCTCCACCGCGCACGGGGTTGATATGGAAGCCTTCCCCAGGCGAAAGCGCCACACCACCCAACCGGTGCGGGCATCCAAGGCGTAGAGTGTGGCATCTACGGAGGTGAAATATACCACTCCCTTGTAGATCAAGGGTGAAGAAGTGATGGCGCGTTTGGCTTTAAAGCGCCAGCGAATTTTGCCGCGAAAGTCAGCGCAATAGAAATCCCCGGCTTCAGTGCCAAAATACACATATTCGTGATCCACCACCGGGCTAGAGCGCACCGGAGCGCCGGCATCCAAGGTCCAGGCACGTCGCCCGCTCAACGTGTTGACCGCGTGCAGAAAGCCGTCGTCAGAACCAATGAAGACATGGCTTTCAGCGATGAAGGGGGAAGAACGCACCGGTCCATTGGTGTAATAGGTCCAATTGATCTGGCCAGAGCGAGCCGTGACCACATGTAGGCGATGATCTTCTGAGCCAAAATAAACATTGCCCTCATGCACTGCAGGTTTGCTGACCACACCGCCATCGGTGGGGTATTTCCACAGGAATTCGCCGTTGCCAGCCCGTAAAGCGTATAAATTGTGGTCATAGGAACCCACATAAATTACCCCGTTGGCGTAAGTGGGCGAGCCGCGAATTTCATCCTCACAGGTAAACTCCCAAATCGGCTTCACCGATTGCGCCGCCGTAGCCGCCAGACCGCTCACCACTGGGGTGGGGATAAGCAATCCCGTATGGCGGATCACCGCCAACAGGGCTTCTTTCATCTCCGCCGCGCTCTGATAGCGATCCTGAGGCTCATATTGCAAGGCTTTATACACCACAGCCTCCAATTCGGGGGAAACGGCCGGGTTAATCTGGCGAATCAGGCGATCGCCAAACGAGAAAGGCGCTTCCAGGCGCGGGTCTTTTTTGGTCAGCAGGTGGTGCAGGGTGGCACCCAGGGCATAAATATCTGCCAAATGGCTGGCTTCGCCGCGATATTGCTCAGGGGGCGAGTAACCCTCAGTGCCGATCATGGTACCGCGTTGCCCGCTCTGGAACGGCTTGGCGATGCCAAAGTCAATCAAAACCACATGGCCATATTGATTGATCATCACATTCGAGGGCTTCATATCGCGGAAGATGATGGGTTCGGGCTTGTGGTTATGAAGATAACTGAGCACATCGCACAATTCCACCGCCCACTGCACCACCTTCTCTTGGGGCAAAAAGCCTTCCGTCTCGTTCAAGATGGCTTCAAGGTCTTTGCCGTTTACAAATTCCAGAATCAGATAAGAACGTTCGTTGTGGGTAAAATAGTCGTAAATGCGGGGGATGGCGGGATGATCGAGGGTGGCAAGCAGATTGGCCTCCCGCTCAAAGTTGCGCACAATGGTGCTGCGCACCACTGGGTCCCGCGCCTGGTTGATCATCTCCTTAACCGCTACCACCTTGACCACGTTAGGAAAATGCAAATCGCGCGCCCGATAGACCGCCCCCATTCCGCCTACCCCGATCACGCTCTGGATCAGATAGCGGTTTTGCAGGGTGGTGCCGGCTTCCAGTTGACCAGCCGGGCCCCCGGTTTCATCCAGTTTCTGAGTAGCGCCGTGTGATTCCAGAATGATTACTCCGATCTATAAGTAATATTTTCCTGCGAGCGAAACTGGTCGTTTCCGCTGATGTTGCCTGCATCGCGGCGCAGCGCCCAGGCTCTCTCAGCCAGAGAAAGTAAACGTTCGGTTAAATTATACAGCATAGTCCCCTGCTACTACCAAGTTCTCCCCGCTGCTTGCAAAGTTGTTGACCGCGGTGGTGAATGCTTTGTCTCCCCCAGGCTGCCAGCCAGTGGGGAGTTCACAACTTTTTTGCGCCTCAGGTTCGGGGCAACCTGAATTCATCTCGTTCTAACCTTCCCATGCTATAATCACCCCTGCGAGGTAGGAATTTATGCTGAAACGATTTGTCCGAATTTTCGGGGGCGACCCCAACAAGCGCGCCATTGAGAGTTATATCGAAATTGTCGAGGAGATCAACCGCCTGGAAGCCGACTTTGAGGTGCTGAGCGACGCAGATCTGCGGAATATGACCACTGAGTTCCGCCAGCGCCTGGCTCAAGGCGAGACGCTGGATGACCTCTTGCCCGAAGCATTTGCCGCTGTGCGTGAAGCCAGCAAACGTACCATTGGCTTGCGCCACTATGATGTCCAACTCATCGGTGGCATTGTGCTGCACCAGGGAAAGATCGCCGAGATGCGCACCGGTGAAGGGAAAACCCTGGTAGCCACCCTCCCCCTGTATCTGAATGCCCTGAGCGGGCGCGGTGTGCACCTGATTACTGTCAACGATTACCTGGCGCGGCGCGACGCGCGCTGGATGGCTCCCATTTTTAACCTGCTGGGGATGAGCGTGGGTGTACTACAGATGGCCTCCCGCACTGAAAACGGCAAAAAAGCCTTCATCGTTGATCTGGAGCGCACCTCGCCCCATGAAGATCAGCACCAACTGCGCATGGTGCCCCGCCAGGAAGCCTACCTGGCTGACATCACTTATGGCACCAACAGCGAATTCGGCTTTGATTACCTGCGCGATAACATGGCCATGCGCCTGGAAGATCGCGTGCAGCGCCTGAGAGAGGATGGCTCGGGCCCCGACCTGTATTATGCCATCGTGGACGAGGTGGATAACGTCCTCATTGATGAAGCCCGCACCCCACTCATCATCTCTGGGCCTGCTCAAGATGAAGCCGAATGGTATGTGCGCATGGCGCAAGTGGTCAAACAACTGCGCCTCGAAGATTATGAAATCAACGAAAAGGACCGCACTGTTACCCTGACCGAGATTGGCGAAGCGCATGTGGAAGACCTGCTGGGCATGCCCCTACGCGATCCAGATCGGCCAGAAGACATCACCCCCGAACAGGCGCGCCTGCTGGGCTATCTGGAACAGGCTTTGCGCGCCCAACACCTCTTCCGCCGCAACAAAGATTACCTGGTGCAGGGGGGCAAGGTCATCATCGTGGATGAATTCACCGGCCGCCTGATGCCCGGCCGGCGCTGGTCCGATGGCTTGCACCAGGCAGTGGAAGCCAAAGAAGGCGTGCGCGTCCAGGCGGAAAACGTCACTTATGCCACCATCACCATCCAGAACTATTTCCGCATGTATGAGAAGCTGGCGGGGATGAGCGGCACGGCCGCCACCGAAGCCGAGGAGTTCGACAAAATCTATAAACTGGATGTGGTGACCATCCCCACTAACCTGGAATATCAGGCCATGCGTCCCGATTCTCCCCTGATCGAGGTAGAAGCCAGGGATGATGATGGCTATAAATATACCTACTATGCCCGCCGCGACGACCCGCAAAAGAAGCCTATCTTCTGGAAGCGCAAGGACTACCCCGACGTGGTCTATCGCACCCAGGAAGCCAAATTGCGGGCAGTGGTGCGCGAAATCCTCCAATGTTATGTGTTAAGGCGGCCCACTCTGGTGGGCACCACCTCGGTGGAACTCTCCGAACGCTTATCCGCCCGCCTGCGGGCTGAACCTCTACGCCGTTTATGCCTGGTCTATCTATTGCGCCAGGCTTGGTTCGAGAAAAATAACCGTCAGGAAGATGGCCGCGCGGTGCCCGAATTGCAATTCCTCAATGCCCCGCTGGATGAATTGGACATTTCCAGCATGCGCAAAATGGCGCGCCAGTTGGACCTGCCCTTCAACCCCGAGGAAGCCAGCAATCTGGAACGCCTGCTCACCTTGCTCGAGGTGCCAGTGGAGAATAAAAACCGCCTCATCTCCGCCCTGCAAGGTGGCATCCCCCATCAGGTGCTCAACGCCCGCAAGCACACCGAAGAAAGCCAGATCATCGCCGGGGCAGGCGCTTTTGGCGCAGTGACCATCGCCACCAATATGGCCGGCCGCGGTGTGGACATCAAACTGGGCGGCGAACTGGCAGAGGAAGTGCTTTCAACGGTCAATCGTGTTTTGCGCCGCGCCGGTTATCATGACCCCTACAATATGACCCACGAGGAGCGCCGCCAAGCCCTGTTGGCGCTCACCCCTGCGGATTATGGCATCTATGAGGCAGAAGTGAACTACTTCCTGCATTACATGGAAGATATGGAACGGGTGCGCGCCCTGGGCGGCCTGCATGTCATCGGCTCCGAGCGCCACGAAGCCCGCCGCATTGATAACCAGTTGCGCGGCCGTTCTGCTCGTCAGGGTGATCCAGGCTCCTCGCGCTTCTACCTCTCTATGGAAGATGACCTGATGCGCCTCTTTGGCGGCCAACAGGCGGATGGCTTGATGCAGCGCATGAAAATTGACGACGCCGTCCCCCTGGAGATGGGCCTGGTGAGCCGCATTGTGGAACAGGCCCAAACCCGTGTGGAAGGCGCCAACTTCGACGTGCGCAAACACCTGCTGGAGTATGACGATGTGCTCAATGCCCAGCGCGCCAGAATCTATGCCCAACGCAACCGCATCTTCATCAAAGAAGACCTGAGCGAAGATGTGGCCGAGATGTTGCGGGCAGAAATCAACCAGCGCGTGCCCGAAGCCCTGCAAGACCCCGAAGGCCCCTGGAAACTGCTCGCCTGGTTAGAGCAAATTCAACCCACATTGCCCCTGGGTAACTCCCTCTATCCATCCTTCACCATGCGCCTGCTCCTGGACTATGTGCAGCAGGGGCAATCGGATGGCCTATCTCCCCAAGAAGCCCTTTCCAGAACATTGGAACTGGTGGAGCAATCCCTGCGCGCCGAGGAAGATCACCTGCTGAACACAGTGCAACATCTGCTCCAACAGGCTGAAGAGCGCCTGCGCAACCAGATGGATGAGCGTCAGGAGGCTCTGGATACCTTTATCGAAGGCTTATCTCTGGAAGACAAAACCGAGACACGCAGCCCGCGCCAGATGCTGGAAGAACTCTCAAGTATTTTGCACTTCTCACCCCGCCTGACGCCTGAACAAACTCGCCAACTGCGAGATAAGCCAGAGGCGGTCAAAGAAATTATCCAGGAACAATTATTAGCCCAGCTGACCTCCCAAGCCATCACCCGCCTGATCGGCGCCATTGAGCGCCGCCTGGAGGATACGCTGGGGATTGAGCCAGCTCAGATGGCGCCTGAAGATTGGGACAGCGTGGCGAATCGCGTATTGGCCGCTATTCAGGATATCTTCGAGCAGCGGCGACAACGCTATCTGGGCGCAGAAGGCCAAATCAAACGCGACCTGGAAAATGCCCTGGGGCGCCTTCAGCACCCCATAGATGCCAACACTCTGCTTCAACTGCTCTTGCTGATCCCTCAAGGATCAAAGGCTGCCTTCGATAAAAAGACCCATCGCCGTGTAATTCAACGCACCACCCGCTTCACCTATCTGTTTTTCGCTGCCAGTTTGCTGGAAGGGCGCACCAGCAGCGAGGTGACCTCCGAGGTGCTGAGCCATTTGGAAGGCGCTCAGCAAGCCATGATCCAGGCCTGGGGGCAGAGCGAATGGAGCCGCCTGGCCGCTTTGCGCCTGGCCGACTTGGACGAGAAGACGCGTCGCGGCTTACAATCTGCCCTGGGAGAGGAGACCTATGCCCGCCTGGCTGAATTGCCCATGCAAAGCCTGGCAGAAGACGAACGCCTGCAGATCATCACCGAGTTGGGCCGCCAGGCGCTGACCGAGGTCTATCGCCAACTTCTCCTGGGGGTGATCACCGAACTCTGGGTTGATTACCTGACCCAAATGGAAGCTCTACGCGTCTCCATTGGCCTGGAGGCTTATGCCCAACGTGACCCGCTGGTGCAATATAAGAGTCGCGCCTCCGAATTGTTCCAGAATCTGCTCAAAGACATGCGCTCAAGTGTGGTCTTACGCATGTTCACCTATCGCCCGCGCGATTTGAGCGCGATTCAAGCCAGCATCAGCCGCGCCGAAATCCCCCAGAGCGAGGAGGTGGTCTCGGGCAATGGGGCAAAAGGCGTGGAAAGCAGCGAAAAAGCGGAAGTCAGCAACAAAAGTAAAAAGCGCCGCCGACGCCGTCATTAGCCTCGAGGCCCTGCGAAAATGATGATTTCAGGGGTTGAGACACCACGCACCAAAGAATTTTATCGCTCTCTGCCTAAGGTGGATTTGCATCGCCATCTGGAGGGTTCATTGCGCTTCGAAACCGTGCGCGAGGTTGCCCGCGCCCATGGCCTCGACCTGCCCCCTACCGACCAGTTACGCACCATGGTACAAATCCAGGCTGGCGAACCGCTCACCTTCGAGAATTTCCTCTCGAAATTCACCACCCTGCGCCTGTTCTATCGTTCCCCTGAGATCATCACCCGCATCACGCGCGAGGCTATCGCTGATGCCGCCGCAGATAATGTGCGCTATCTGGAACTGCGCTTCACCCCGGTCGCCCTGAGCAAAGCCCAGGGTTTCCCCCTGGCGCAGGTGATGGATTGGGTGATCCAGGGGGCTAAAATGGGCGAGAAAGAATACGGGGTGATCACGCGCCTGATCGCCAGCGTCAATCGCCATGAAGGCGTGGCGTTGGCAGCCCAGGTCTCCTATCTGGCAGCCGAGCGCCTGCAGGGAGGCATTGTGGGACTAGATCTGGCCGGCGATGAATATAATTACTCCGCTGAGCCTTTTGCCGAAATCTTCCGCGCTGCTCATAAGAAGGGATTGCGCCTCACCATTCACGCCGGTGAGTGGAATAAGGGAGATAACGTCGCCCAGGCGATCGAAGTGCTGGAAGCAGACCGCATTGGGCATGGCATACGCGTTCTGGAGTCTCCCCGTGCAGTGGCTATGGCCCGCCAGCGAAACACGCCCTTTGAGGTGTGCATCACCAGCAATTATCAATCGGGAGCTGTGGGGCACCTGCACACCCACCCGCTGCGGCAGATGCTGGAGCAGGGGTTAAACGTGACCCTCAATACCGATGACCCCAGCATCTCCCAAATCACTTTGAGCGATGAGTACCATCTGGCGTGCGAAACGTTACACCTGCCCTTACAAGAGTTAAAGGAACGGGTATTGGCAGCTGCCAGAGCGGCTTTCTTGCCCGAGGACGAGAAACTAAAATTAGTGAATACGCTCGAGGGAGAATTCCAAACCTTGCTCTAGCCCCTTCTCCTGCCGGGATATAGGCAACCGGGCCCACTCCCACCCATTTTGAGGCGTTGCCTCTTCAATCCCACACGTACTATAACCCTACTCCCCCATCACCCGCTTTTCCCACTCCACCACAGCCGAGCGAATCAGGTTGCGGATATCGTCATCGGGCACAGCCTCTACGCCATCGTATTGATCCAGTCCAACCATCACCACCATGCCCTTGTTGGGTAATTCCAGGAGGCGGATAGCGCGCGATGCCAGAGGGGAATCTTTTAACTTCTCTTGCAAGATTTCATCAATTTGGGCAGCGATGCTTTTCGAGGGCGGCTGCGCCGGGCGAACGTCTGGTTGCACCGCCCGTGCCAGCACCCCAAGGGGGTTCAACCTCGGCTGTTCCACTGCGGCCGACGGGGGAACAGGCGCTTCCTTAAGCGGCGGCGCGGCGGGGGATGAAAGTGAGGCTTGCGCCTCTGAAGGTGGCGTTGAAGATCGCGCAACCTCAGTCAGGCGCTGCTGCGCAGAGGGAGCGCTGCCCTGTCCACTGCGCCAGAGCCCAAGGCTCAGCCCCAGGGCAAAACCAATGGCCAGACTGATGAACGCCACGATGATTACCAACACCAGAGTATCCATGGCAAACCTCCTGCCTTTTCAATGACTGACTCGCTTCACGTGCCTAATGGCTGGCACAGTGGACAATAGTGCGTGCTGCGTTGGCCTACCGTGAGGCGCTGAATGGGTGTGCCGCAATTGTAACAGGGTTGGCCTGTACGTTGGTAGACGCGAAACTCGTTTTGAAACTCGCCCCCGCGATACACCCAATCTATGCTGGCTCCATTGCGCTGGATGCCAGCCCGCAACACCTCACGGATACTCGCCCACAGACGCTCACTCTGTTCTGGCGTCAACGCATCTGAAAATGTCAGCGGATGCACACGCGCCAGGTGTAAGGCCTCATCGGTGTAGATATTCCCCAACCCAGCCAGGAAACGCTGATCCAACAATAAGGGCTTTAAACGACGATGGCGGCTGTGCAACAAGTGATGCAAAACCTGGGGGGTGAACGCCTCACTCAAGGGCTCCGGCCCAAGGTCGCCCAACACAGTTTCTGGCTCCGAGGTGAGCCACACCCGCCCAAATTTACGCGGGTCATTGAAGGCCAGACGCAGCCCACCATCCAAATCTAAAACCAGGCGATGGTGGCGCGCCAGAGGGGCCGTGACGGGCTCTACCCACAGGTCTCCGCTCATACGCAGGTGAATTAGCAAAGAATCCTGGGTCAGGCGAAAGACCAGGAACTTGCCGCGACGTTCGACCGTCTCGATCCTTTGCCCCACAACGCTCTGTAGAAACGCCTCAGGTGTGGGCCAGGCCAGAGTACGCTCCCATAACACCTGCCCTGCCAGGATAGCCCTCCCCAGGATTGAAGGCTGGTCACCCTTTCCCAGGCGCAAAACCGCGGCGATGGTCTCCACTTCGGGCAATTCGGGCATGGCTCACTCAGAAAACAACTCACCCACGCTTCGCCCCTCATGGGCACGGCGGATGACCTCACCCAAAAGGGGAGCCACAGAGAGGATGGTCAGGCGCTCACCAAAGAGGGAACGCTTTTCGGGAGCGATGGGGATGGTGTCTGTAGTGATAATTTCCTTCAAAGGTAAAGCAGCCAGGCGCTCTGCGGCCGGCGGCGAGAACACCGGATGGACAAACACCAGATAGACATCGCGCGCCCCATGTGCCTTCACCAGGTTAACCGCCTGCACCATCGAGCCCCCAGTGTCCACCTCATCGTCCACAATGATCACATCCCGATCCTTTACCTCACCAATCAAGGTCAGCGCACTGGGTTGGTCATTGCTCTCGGCGCGGCGCTTTTCCACAAAGGCAATGGGCACGTGAATGGTGGCGGCAAAGTTGCGCCCCTTCTTGGCAAACCCCAAGTCAGCGGCCACCACGACCGGATTGTGCATGCTCGGCAGGCGTTTCTGCACATGTTCGGTGAGGATGTGGAAAGCGGTGAGCACATCGCCAGGGATGGAAAAGAAGCCCTGAATCTGGCCCGCGTGCAGGTCCAGGGTGATATAACGGTCTGCGCCGGCAATCTCGATCATATCTGCCACCAGGCGGGCTGTGATGGGCACGCGGGGCTTGTCCTTTTTATCGGAGCGGGCATAACACAAATAAGGCACCACCGCCGTCACCCGCCCCGCCGAGTCCAGGCGTAAGGTTTGCAACATGATCAATAATTCCATTAAGTTGCGATGCACCGGCCTGGAGGTGGTCTGGATCACATACACGTCCTGGCCACGCACACTCTTATGCAGGCGCACGAAGAGATTATCGTTCGGGAAAAGGATCACATCCCGCCCACTCAAGGGCAAGCCCAGGTAATTGGCGATCGAGGCCGCCAGATCAGGGCAGGCAGTGCCGGCGAACAATTTAATCTCGCCATACATATTGGTATCTCGAAAAGTGTGGTGAATAATCATAAGCCCCCCACCCATTCTTTCTAGAATGACTTCGTGGCCTCATTCTGCCTCCCAATCGAATCAACCCATTCCGAACGCAGCACGCTCATGAGGAGGACATCAATATACCTCCCGTTTCTAAATTCCGCCTGACGCATACGCCCCTCGTGGATAAAGCCGGCCTTTTCATAGGCGCGAATGGCGCGGGGATTGGTCTCAAAAACGCGCAGGTAAATCCGATTGAGGTTCAGGGTGATAAAACCATGGCGCAGGAGCAAACCCATCACCTCAGTGCCGTAGCCCCGGTTCCAGAATGACTTATCCCCAATGAAAATGCCCACCTCGGCAGAGCGAACGCGCCAATCCACATTATGATATCCACAATTGCCCACCATCTTCCAGGTCTGGCCGTCCCCGACCTCGATCACCAGCGGATGTTCCACTGGCGGGCGCTCCAGCATCTTCTCAAACCATTTTTCCTCATCCGCCTGCGAGAGGGGCAAAAATAGCGCCAGCCCAGCCCGCACTTCCGGGTCGTTGAGCCAGGCTACAAAGCGGGGCAGGTCTTCGCGCTCGGGGGCGCGCAGGCGAATACGGTCACCATATAACATTTATTCACCTCGCATGTTTTGGTTTTACAGGTGTCCTAAATTCGTTCCATTGGTTTACGATTATCCAACAATAACTCTACCGCTTCCCAGGGGGATAGATGTCTTTGCACCAGTTGTTCAACCACCTCCAGATACTTGGATTCGGGCACGCTAGCTTTCCAGCGGGATACCAGCGCCATCTGCAGCATGTGGTCCAATTCCGATTGTAGACGGGCGCGCTCACGCCGTTGCCATTCGCCACTCTGCTGCAAGTGCTGACGGTGACGGGCAATTTCCACATACAGCTCTGCGATGCCCGCACCCTGGGTGGCTACTGTGCGCTCCAGGGGCGGCTGCCTCGATCTGGCAGCCTGGGTTGAGTGGCTCCCAGGTGCCAGTTGAAGCATGCTCTTCAGGGCACGTTCGGTGGCTTCTGCGCCCGGCAGGTCAGCTTTGTTGACCACCAGGATATCCGCAATCTCCAGAATGCCGGCCTTGATGGCCTGAATCTCATCCCCCAGGCCAGGAGCTTCGACCACCAGTGTAGTGTGAGCCAGGCGGGCGACATCCACTTCAGCCTGCCCGGCGCCCACGGTTTCGATCAGGATGACCTCGAAGCCGGCCGCATCCAGGGCCAGCACCACATTGGCCGTGGTGGCTGCCAAACCTCCCAGCGCCCCGCGCGAGGCCATAGAGCGGATAAACACCCCTGGGTCGCCAGCCAGATCGCGCATGCGCACCCGATCACCCAGGATCGCTCCACCGCTAAACGGGCTGGAGGGATCAACGGCTACCACCCCCACTCGCCGCGGCGCTTCTCCGCCAGGAGGATGGCGAAAACAGCGCGCCAGGTGGTTGACCAGGGAGGACTTTCCCGTCCCTGGAGCGCCAGTGATCCCGATTAAATGGGCCCGCCCGGTGTGAGGATACAGTTCATTGAGTGCGGCACGGCCTTGCGGGGTATCATTTTCCACCTGAGTGAGCAAACGCGCCAGCGCCAGGCGGTTGCCCTGTAATACTGCGGCAGCCAGGTCCATAGCCCCCTCTACGCCACCGTCGCCCCAGCCACTGCCTGGCGGATATCGCGGATGATGTCTTCAGTCAAGGTGCCTGGACCATAGACCCCCACCACGCCCATCTCCATCAAACGCGGCACATCTTCATCCGGGATGATGCCCCCAACAAAGACCTTCACATGTTCCTGACCATTAGCGCGCAACAATTCTAACACCCGCGGCACCAGCGCCATGTGCGCGCCGGAGAGGATGGATAACCCCACCCCATCCACATCTTCCTGCAGCGCTGCCTCGGCGATCATTTCCGGAGTCTGGCGCAGGCCGGTATAGATGACCTCCATCCCGGCGTCTCTCAAGGCGCGCGCCACCACTTTCGCCCCACGATCGTGCCCATCCAGACCGGGTTTGGCGATCAACACGCGAATCTTACGTTCGCTCATGGCTCCTCTCCAGTATGAAGGATGATCTATATCTGGATTATACCGCGTTCAACCTTGCTCAACTTAGACGGTGTAAGCCGGGTTATTTACACCACGGCGACGCCAACGGCCCGCCGAAGGTGCTGTAGATGATTTTCCAATGCCGCCAGGGCAAATCACGCCCCACCGCGTCCAGGTGTATCTCACCCACATAAGCAGCCTCATCTTCAGCACAGGTAACCGTTACCCGCACCACCAGGCGAGCGCTCCCCTCTTCCGTCATGGACGGAGGGCCTACCTCAATCTCGCCCAGGAGATAATCCACACCAAGAAGGCGGGAAAGGCAAATTTCTGAGCAGCCAGCCTCCAGGCTGAAATAAGCCTCAGGCTGCCAGCAATGTCGCATAGCCTGGCTATCGCCGCGGCTGATAGCCGCGATAAAACTGCGCACTACAGCCTGGGGTGTCCGATCAAAGCCGCCACTACAATCATCGCGATACAGGTTGATCACCCCCAGAATAGCGCAGGCTACCAGGAACGCTGC
>JBBILY010000059.1:13835-16913 GCA_037444705.1 Chloroflexota bacterium
GGCGCGTCGATCGCTGGCGATAGAGGTCATCGGACATTGAGGTTCCTTTTTTGCAGCACAAGGTTGATCCTGTGTTATGCCAAACACCTGAATTTACCTGTGCACCTTCCAGGCCGACATGCCAGGCTACCAAGATTTTGTTGATCAGAGATGGTTATATTGTAATGGCTTACTCTGTTTACCTCCACCCTTCGTCAATGGAATTGGCATGATAACTATGGCAGTTAAAAGCGCCTCTGGTTTCCCTCCCCTGCCAGGCGAGGCATAACACCAGCCGCTACCGCCCAGATGAGATACGCGTTTTTCCCTCAACGCATCACCGACGGCAGGAAAATGAAAACAGGCGTGACCGCCGGTGGGTAAATCGTAGGCGTAGGCGTCACGGTGGGCGTTGGAGTCAAGACAGGCGTGGGTGTAGCCGTCGGATGGTGTCCTGCAAGCCAGTTATAGGCAGAGAGCAGGTCTATGCGCCCATAGCCATAGGTGTTGTCCGCAGCAGGATCCCCCAGGTCAACAGCCGAGGTAATTAATGCTTGCTCTTGCTCGCCCACCGTCAAATCGGGAAAAGCGCTCAGGAGTAAGGCCACCCCCCCACTCACATGTGGCGCGGCCAGCGATGTCCCGCTCAAGGTGCTGTAACCCCCTTGCTTATCGCTGCTGCGGATGTTCACACCCGGAGCCACCACCTCGGGGAAAAAGGACGAATTACAAGCCGAAGGCCCGCGGCTGCTGAAGGGGGCAATCGTATCCCCCCCATCCACCGCGCCCACGGAGAAGGCTTCAGGGTTATTGCCCGGACTGGTGCTGGTATCGGCATTGGGGCCAAGATTTCCGGCGGCAAAGACCGGCATGATACCCGCCGAACGCAAGGCCCGTAAATCCGCTTGAAAAGTCAGATCGCAACCGGGGGCGCCAAATGCCCAGGAGTTATTGACCACATGCGGAGCATCCACAGTATCAGGCTTGCCATCCGGATCGAGCAACCACTGGAATCCAAGATGCACTTTACTCTCTTCAGCCACGTCTCTGTCGTTAAAAATCTTTACCGCGATCCACTGCGCCTGAGGCGCCACGCCAATGGCCGTGCCTCCGGCGCTATCCCCCACCATTACCCCCATGACGGCAGTGCCGTGGCCATTGAGGTCGGCTGGGGTAGAATGTTCACCATAAGGGTCGTACCAGGAGTTGTTACCGCCGCGCCAGCGCCCGGCCAGATCAGGATGGCTGCCCTCCACACCGGTGTCCATACTAGCCACCACCACCCCCTGTCCCTGGTATCCCAACGCCCATAGCGCTGGAGCGCCGATTTGCACCAGGTTGGGCTCTGGGGAGGAGGTCTGCGCCACCAGCGCCTCAGGCGCGGCGAAGGTCCGTTCCAGGCGCAGGGAAAGCACCTGGGGCAGCGCAGCCAATTCTTCGAGGGTTTGGGGCGTGGCCTGCAACGCCAGGCCATTGAAGACCCAATAATAGGTCAGCGCGGCCACCTGTCCTTGCGCCTGGCGTGCCTGTAAGAACGGGCGTAAGCCACGCTGCGACGATTCCGCCTGGGCTTTCAGGCTGTTCACCACGTGGCGCCATCGTTCCTCTCGGCTGCTGAGAGAGCCAAGCCCCTTCAAGTCTGCCTGTTGTTTCAGGGTGACAATAACCGGAATCAATGTCTGCGGTGTGGAGGCGGAAATGCGCTGGTGCAGCAGAGGGTCTATTTTGTGCGTTGCCGGCATTGCCTGGGCAGGCGTCCTTCCAGCCAGGAACAACCATCCCACAGGGATCATAACCATGATGACCTGTATTACCCAATATCCACGGGCTAAAATTCGTCTGACCACCACCGTACCCCTTCTCTCCCTTAAGAAACCAATGGGCGCGGCCGAAACACCAGGGCTAAGGCCAACACGAGGATCAACAGGAAGGCACCAGCCGGAGCGAGCCAGGCTTCCCACAAACGGTTCGAGAGCAATACCGGGCGCGTCCCATTTGTGGACGGCACCACCCACTGGAATCGTGCCACGCTATCTTCCATACCACGACGGCGCACAACCACCTCCACCTGCCAGCGACCCGCCAGGCTGAAGTAGCCCCCACCCAGGCGATACAGCCCGGCCTCGATGGGTTGGGCATCTGCCGTAGTGCTGCCCATCTCCTGATCCAGATAAGTAAAACGCAGGATCACGCGCATCACCTCCGCTGGCGGAGGCCGGCGTTGACTGGCAACACGCAGGGTGAAGACATTCTGGCCGGGCAGATTGGGCTTGACCGAAAGGTTGATCACCAAATCGTTCACGTTCTGAGTCAGCGATTGCAGACTGGCTTGGCTCGGCGGCGAAAATTGTGGGCCGCGCGCTGGCGCCATGGCTGTAATCACCCCAACCAGTAACAGGACAATCACTCCCAACCCCATCTCGATCAGCACCAACCGCGGTAGGCGGTTAAGCGGTAAAGGAGGTTTCACATAGCGCCTCACCGGCGCAACCAGAGATGGATGTAAGAGCAGCGAGTTCAACAACCCAAAGGTGCCCATCCCCAACACCAGCCCCATCTTGATCATCAGAACCTGACCATAGCGGGTGGTGAGCAAAGCATCTAACGAAGCCACCTGTCTCCCCAGGCTATACAATCCGCTGGCAGCCAGCAGACCCACGCTCACCGCTGCCCAGCGACCGAAAGGCCCCCAGCCAGCCTGTATCAGAGGTGTGATGCGGGCTGAGCCACGGCGCACTTCAGGGAACAGACCCACCATCAGCGCCAGCAACCCTCCCAGCCAGAAGCAGGCGCCCAGCAAATGCAGCACATCAGCCATAACTGCCAGCAGGGTATTCGGGCTGAGGCCGGCCGCATGGCCGCTCAACGCCTGGACTAAGAGCAAGCCCGCCGATGCTAACCACGTCCAACCTGGGCTGGATCTGTTCAGGACAGTGATCCAGAGGAGGATCAGCCCTTGACGCGCCCACCACAGCGCCCCCCAACGTGTGCCCGACAGTAATAACCATCCCACACTCACAGGCGAGGCTTCCTGAGGCAGGCCGGCCATCAGCACAGAATATTGATAACCTAACCAACCCATACCTACCAAGAAATTCA
>JBBILY010000060.1:0-16862 GCA_037444705.1 Chloroflexota bacterium
GCAACGAGCCCATGCGCGATATCCTGGACATTCGCCGCGCCCTGGTGCTGATGGAGAACGAGTTCCCAGAGCAATTGCAGGTGGCTTTCCGCGGCATGGAACGCACGCTAAACCCCTGGAATATCCCACCCACAGAACGGATGAAATGGGCTGAAGGGCTGGATGTACCCACGGTCGCTGAGAACCCCGAGGCAGAAATCCTGTGGTGGGTGGGCTGTGCCCCGGCTACTGATGCGCGGGCGCAAAAGGTGGCGCGTGCCTTTGCCCAGGTTTTAAAAGCCGCCCATGTGAATTATGCCGTGCTGGGCGAAATGGAGCAGTGCACGGGAGACTCGGCCCGTCGCGCTGGCAATGAATATTTATTCAATGAACTGGCTTCAGCCAACGTGGAGATGTTGAACGAAGTTAATCCCCGCCGTATCGTTACCATTTGTCCCCATTGCTTGCATACCCTGAAGAATGAATATCCTGCTTTTGGCGGCCATTATCAGGTCGTCCACCACACGCAATTCATCAACGAATTAATTGCCGCCGGGCGTCTGAATTTGAATAAAAAAGAAGGAAAAAGTTCTACACGGGTGACCTTTCACGATCCCTGCTACCTTGGGCGGCACAACGACATCCTGGCCGAGCCGCGACAGGTGCTGCGCAACACCCCGCTGGAATTGGTGGAGATGCCTCGCTCGGGCAAGATGTCCTTCTGTTGTGGCGCAGGCGGGGCTCAGATGTGGAAAGAAGAAGAACACGGTAACGAACGGGTAAACCTGCACCGCTTCAAAGAGGCCATGTCCACTGGGGCCGACACTCTGGCTGTGGGTTGTCCTTTCTGTATGATCATGCTCAACGACGCTCGCACCACCAGCGATAGCCAGGTGCAGGTCTTGGATGTAGCCGAGATTGTGGCCCAGGCGCTGGTAGGATAAGCCTCGAAAGGTCTGTCGGGAATGAAATTCCTGCCAGGCCTTTTTTTAGGCTTAAACATTACAAAAAAGGGCGATATAATCTACGATAACCTGATCATGCGGCAATGCAAAAGCAGCCGTTTGAATGGTCACGCCAAAGGAGAGACGCCTATGACCGAAACCCTTTTGGAAATCCGCCAGGGGACGCTTGATCTTCCACTCAGCCCTGAAGAGATTTTGCGTGATTATCGCCTGGCTTACGCCAGCCGTCAGGTGAGCCTGATCGGGCGACGCGAGACGCTGAGCGGCAAAGCCAAGTTCGGCATCTTCGGCGATGGCAAAGAACTGCCCCAACTGGCGATGGCCCACTTCTTCCGTAAAGGGGACTTCCGTTCTGGTTATTATCGCGATCAGACGTTTATGTTCGCCATTGGGGCCACCACAATCCAGGAGTTTTTCGCTCAGTTATATGCCCATGCTGATGTCGCCGCTGACCCGGCTAGTGGGGGTCGAGCCATGAATGCCCACTTTGCCACGCGCAGCCTGAACGCCGATGGCAGTTGGAAGAACCTGATGGAGCAATACAACTCCTCGGCAGATATCTCTCCCACGGCTTCTCAAATGCCGCGCCTGGTGGGGTTGGCTTATGCCTCGCGCCTATATCGGGAGATTCCCGAACTCCAATCCTTTACCCAGTTCTCGCATCACGGCGATGAGGTAGCTTTTGGCACGATTGGCAATGCCTCAGTGGCCGAAGGGATGTTCTGGGAGGCGATTAATGCCATCGGGGTACTCAAAGCCCCGGCAGTGATCACGGTCTACGATGATGGCTATGGTATCTCTGTGCCGAACGAATACCAGATGGTCAAGCAGGATATTTTCGAACTGTTAAAGGGCTTCCAACGGCAGCCCGGCAGCCGCGACGGCTATGATTTGTATCAGGTGCGCGGCTGGGATTACCCCGCCTTGTTTGAGACCTATCGGGCTGCGGTTGAGACGGCGCGGCGTGAGCATGTACCGGCTGTGATCCACGTCATTGAATTGACCCAGCCTCAAGGGCATTCCACTTCGGGCAGCCATGAACGTTACAAATCTCCTGAGCGGCTGCAGTGGGAGCAAGAGTATGATTGCATCCGCAAGTTCCGTCAGTGGATTTTAGAACGCGGCATTGCTAGCGCCAGCGAACTCGACCAGATTGAGGCGGAGGAACGTCAGCGCGTCGAAGCGGTGCGCAAGCAAGCCTGGTTAGCCTATATCTCTCCCATCGAAGACGAGCGCCGTCAGGCATCGCAACAAATTGAGAGCATGGCCCAACATTCAGCCCATGCGGCTGAACTGAGGCAAATCAACGCCCGCCTGCTTGCCAGCCCTAATCCTCTGCGGCGTGAGATTATGGCTGCTGTGCATCAGGCTCTTAGGCTGGTGCGCCATGAAAATATCCCCGGAAAACAGGCGCTGATTGCCTGGAAACAAGCCCAAGAGTCCCTGAATGAGGCGCGTTACAGTTCTCACTTGTATAGCCAATCGGCTGAATCGGCCTTGAAGGTGGAAGAGATTAAGCCCGTTTATTCAGAAAAGTCGCCCATGGTCTATGGCTTTGAGGTGCTCAACGCCTGTTTCGACGCGGCTCTGGAACGCGAGCCACGCCTGATCGCCTTCGGTGAGGATGTGGGCAAATTAGGGGATGTCAACCAGGGTTTTCGTGGCTTGCAGGAGAAATATGGCGAACTGCGGGTGAGCGATACCGGCATTCGCGAAGCGACCATCATTGGCCAGGCGATTGGCCTGGCATTGCGCGGCTTGCGCCCTATTGCCGAGATCCAATACCTGGATTATCTCTTGTATGCTCTGCAGATCATGTCTGATGACCTGGCGACCCTGCATTGGCGCACCAGGGGCGGGCAGAAAGCGCCGGTCATTGTACGCACCCGCGGTCACCGTCTGGAAGGCATCTGGCACTCAGGCTCGCTGATGGCAGGGTTAATCCACCTGGTGCGGGGAATGCATGTGCTGGTACCGCGGGATATGACCCGCGCCGCTGGCTTTTACAATTCCCTGTTGCGCAGCGACGAGCCGGCGGTGGTGGTGGAGGTGCTGAATGGTTATCGTGTCCGCGAGCGCCTGCCTGATAACATTGGCGAATTCACTGTGCCCGTGGGTGTGCCTGAGGTGATTCGCCATGGGGAAGACGTAACGATTGTGACCTACGGCGCCTGCTGCCGCATCGCTCTGGAGGCGGCAGACGCCCTGAGTCAGGTGGGGATCGAAGCGGAGGTGATTGACGTGCAATCGTTGCTGCCCTTCGATGTGCATGGGGTGATCCTGGAATCGCTCAAAAAGACCAACCGCATTGTCTTTGTGGATGAAGATGTCCCTGGGGGCACAACGGCTTATATGATGCAAGAAGTGATTGAAAAGCAAGGCGGGTATTACTGGCTGGACTCACCCCCGCGCACCCTGCCTGGCAAACCCCATCGCCCCGCCTATGGCTCAGATGGGGATTACTGGTCTAAACCCAACGCCGAGCAAATCGTTGAAACAGTGTATGAGATGATGCACGAGGTGGACCCGCAGGCATATCCCCTGTTCTTTCGTTAAGCGTGAGCGAGGTCGCATTTTGTGTTAGCCATGCCCGCTTGCGATCATCTGTGTTAACCTGGAGGAATTTATGCCCATTCCTGTATTGATGCCTCAATTGGGCGAGTCTGTCCTGGAGGGGACGATCACCAAATGGCTGAAAGCCCCTGGGGAAGCAGTTAAAGAATATGAACCATTGCTGGAGGTCAATACGGATAAAGTGGATACCGAAATCCCCAGCCCGGCCTCAGGGGTGCTGTTAGAGATTCTGGTTAAAGAAGGCAGTACGGTGCGTGTGGGCAGCCCCCTGGCCTGGATTGGCGAGGCCGGAGAGGTTGTCCCGCAGGCCGGCCAGGCTCCCGGCGCGGCTTCGCCGCAAGCGGCTTATGCCACCCCCCAGACTTCAGCCCAGGCTTCCACCCCAGGTCAGGAACGTTTGGCCGGCTTCATTTCGCCGGTAGTGGCGCGCATGGCAGCCGAGCATGGCATTGACCTGAGCCAGATACGTGGCAGCGGCCAGGGAGGGCGCATCACCAAAAAGGACATTCTGGCTTACCTTGAGAAAAGGCAGATCGCCCAGGAAAAGGTAGAGGCCATTTCCGCTCCTGCTATAGAGGCTATACCTTCACGCCCAGCGCAACCCGAAAAGGTAGCCCCTTCTCCGCCCGGGGCTGAGTTGGAGGAGGTGATCCCCCTCAACCCGCTGCGCCGCGCTATCGCTGAACATATGCTGCTGAGCAAGCACACCTCCCCGCATGTCACCACTGTGATGGAAGCCGACCTCAGCCGTGTCGTCGCCCATCGTCAGGCCAATAAAGACGCCTTCGCGCGGGATGGGGTTAACCTGACTTTCACCGCATACTTTGTGGCTGCGGCGGTCTCGGCCTTAAAAGCCTATCCTATTGTCAATTCATCCTGGAGCGAAAACGGCATCGTCGTGCATAAACACATCCATATTGGCCTGGCGACCTCGCTGGGGGAGGAGGGGCTGATTGTCCCGGTGATTAAAAACGCCGATGCCCTTTCGCTGCTGGGCCTGGCGCGCACGATCAACGATCTGGCAGGGCGGGCGCGCGCCAGAAAACTGCAACCCGATGAAGTCAAAGGGGGCACTTTCACCATCACCAATCATGGCATCAGCGGCTCGCTCTTTGCCACCCCGATCATCAATCAACCTCAATGTGCCATCCTGGGGGTGGGGGCCATCCAGAAGAGGGTGGTGGTGCTAAGCGATGAAGCTCTGGGTGATACCATAGCCATTCGCCCAATGGTGTATTTATCTTTGACCTTTGACCATCGTATCCTGGATGGCGCAATCGCCGATTACTTCCTGGGGAAGGTGGTAGAATATTTGCAAAACTGGAAATAATCCTCAGGGGCGGCTTTCACGGGAGAATGCTCAGCATTAGACCCGAAGTCGCGCCACCCAAACATTTTTTACCCGGAAGGAGCCTGCATGAGTACCTACGATGTCATTGTCATTGGCGCCGGGCCAGGTGGATACGTATGTGCTATCCGCGCCGCACAATTGGGTTTGAAAACGGCTATCATTGATAAACAGTGGCTGGGGGGGGTGTGCCTGAATGTAGGATGTATTCCCACCAAATCCCTGCTTAAAAACGCCGAGGTAGCTCACACGCTCAGAGAACGAGGCAAAGAGTTCGGTTTTTCCTTTGAAAATCTCACCCTGGATTACAGCGCCGCGGTCAAACGCAGCCGCCAGGTCTCCAACCGCCTGACCAAGGGGGTGGAGTTCCTGATGAAGAAGAACGGCATTGATGTCTACATGGGCACGGCGCGCTTGACGAAGCCTGACACCGTGCTGGTGAGCGACAGGGAAGGCCAAGACACCGAACTGAAGGGAAAGAATGTGGTCATCGCCACCGGAGCAAGCGTGGTCGTGCCCCCTGGCTGGCAAGTGGATGGCAAAAAGGTAGTGACCTACCTGGAGGCCATTCAACAGGAGACTCTGCCCAAGTCGGTGATCATCATTGGCGCAGGAGCCATTGGGGTGGAGTTTGCGACCATTTGGAACGCGTATGGGGTGGAGGTCACCCTTGTAGAGATGCTGCCTCACCTCTTGCCGTTGGAAGATGAGGAAGTGGGCGCGGAGTTGGGGCGCGCCTTTAGCAAGCGTAAAATTGGCGTGTTAGTTGGCCACCGGGTTGAAGCGGTTACGGCTACCGAAGACGGCGTTCAGGTGAAAGTTTCGGGGGAACAGGGGGAAAAGACCCTGGAGGCAGAGCAGGCGCTGGTGGCGATTGGCTTTAAACCCAATAGCCGCGGTCTGGGGTTAGAAGAACTGGGGGTGAAGATCAGTGAGCGAGGCGCCATCGAGATTGACGAACGCATGGCGACCAATGTGCCGGGCATTTGGGCCATCGGCGATGTGACCGCTAAACTGATGCTGGCTCACGTCGGCTCGGCGCAGGGGATCGTATGTGCGGAAAATATTGCCGGGGTTAACACCGTAACCCTGGATTATGAGATGATGCCGCGCGCCACATATTCTCAACCACAGGTGGCTTCCTTTGGCCTGACCGAAGCGCAAGCCAAAGAACGGGGTTATGAAGTGAAAGTAGGTCGCTTCCCCTTTCAGGCCAACGGCAAGGCTCTGGGCATGGGCGAATCGACTGGCTGGGTGAAACTCATCACCGACGCTCGATATGGGGAAATCTTGGGGGCGCACATGGTTGGTCCGGAGGTGACGGAACTGCTGCCGGAGCTCACCCTGGCGCGCATGATGGAACTGGCCCCGGCTGAAATCGCCCGCAACGTCCATGCCCATCCGACGCTGAGTGAGGTGCTCATGGAAGCCGCTCACGCGGCAGAGTGGCATGCAATCCACATTTGATCCTTCTGAAATTTAGAGCATTGCAGGCGCGCCAGGCGCAGGCGTTGCCAGGATTGTTTTATAGAAGGTTTCCGCCGCTTGCATCACCCGCCGGTAGTCTGCCCGCTCGGCGACCAGGCGGGTGTTGATTTGTTGCGCCTGCCAGCGCAATTGGGGTCGTTCCAATGCGGTGAGAATGGCCTCAGCCAGCGCCCGTGGGTCACCAGGGTTCACCAGCAGGCCATTTTCGCCAGGCGTGATCCACTCGCGCAAGGAGGCAATATCGCCCGCGATGGGAAAGCAACCGCAGGCCATGGCCTCTAGCAGGGTGTTGGGGGTGCCGTCATGGGTGGTAGGCGAGACGGCAACCTGAGCCTGGCGAAAGAGGTCTGCCATCTGGCTTCTGCTCTGGCGAGGCAGGAGTTCGACGGCGTGAGCAATGCCTAGTTTCTCGACCCAACGCAAAGCCTGTGCCTCGCCAGCCATGGCTGGACAGATGAAGCGCACCTCAGGTCTTTTAGCCAACACCAGGGGGATGGCGCGGAAGAAGGTGTCGTTACGTACATAGGCGCGCAGGCCGCGCGGATTGATGACCCTGGCCGCGGCGGTGTTCTCTGGTGGGGTGGGAGGCGGATAGAAGACATCGGATTGCACTCCCCCGTTACCAGGCAACACCACATACGGCTTTTCCGCTGCAAAGCCCCACTCATGGGCCAGGCGCAGGTCGCGGTGGCAATCCGTATGCAGGGCGTCGGCGCGGCGCAGGGTGTGACGTGTCAGGGCCGCCATCCAGGGGGTAGCGCGGGCATGCAGGGTGAAATCGTTACCCCAGACGGAGATCAGGAGCGGTGGTTTGCCGCTCTCCTGAAGCGCCATAGCCGCCAGCATGCCTTCGTAGGGGATGCGCATAGCATGGATCAGCTGCGGTTGGACGATGTCAACCACCTGACGCAAGCGCCGCGCCCCTTTTTGTAATGTGAATGGCCCCAACCATTGACGTAGACCTGTCCGCAGCCCAGGGGGGAGGAGGGCGCGTAAGATGCCCGTGCGTCTCCTTTCGCCTTCGCCTGGGGCAATCTCACCAAAAGCCACTGCGACCTGGTGCAGAGAGGCCAGTGCTAAATCTGGCACACAAGGGTAGGTTGAGACCAGATGCACCTCATGGCCAGTTTCAGTGAAATATCGCATCCAGTTCAGGGCGATGGGCGAGCGCCCATCGGCGACAAATAAAATGCGCATATTGCTTCAGGTGATGACGCTCACGCTCTGCAGGGCATGGACAAAGGCTTCGACCATGCGCTCCAGGTTGACTTCTTCAGCCACAATGTGGTAGGAGGCCTCGCCCATGCGTCGCAGGCGCAGGGGATCGGAGAGCGCCTGACATAACGCTTCGCTCAACGCGGCTAAATCATTGGGGGGCAGGCGCCAGCCGTTTTCGGGGCGCACCAAATCGTCCTGGGTGCCGTCCCCCTGGGCGACGATCACCGCCAGGCCGTGTGCCATCGCCTGTTGCACAGCCAGGCCGCCTGTGCCAGGCAGGACGAACAGGTCGGCTGCGGCGAAATAAGCCTCGAGTTCAGGCCCGCCGCGCGCCCCGACAAATTCAGTTTGAGGATAGAGGCGCTGGGCTAACGCCTGGAGTTCCGTCCGAGCCGGGCCATCGCCGACAATGGTGACCTCAGGCTGCAACTCGGGTGGTAATGCCGCGCAGGCTTGTAGCAACAGGTCGAGGCGTTTGCGTGCCTGGAGGCGCCCTACGAAAAGCACCCTGGGTCGCCCCGCAAAGGCGGGAGGGCGGGCAGGAGGAGGGGCGGCAGGTCGGGGGGTGACCGCGTTAGGGGCTACGAACACCCGCTGTGGAGGAAAGCCCAGGGCGCGATAGGCCTCTGCGCCGCGTTGGCTGTAGGCGATCAAGCCATCGAACTGGGCCAGGAAGCGCTTCCATCCCAGGCGGCGCGGGGCTGTGCCCTGTGGCGCACCCAGGCCCCAGCCCAACACCGGGCGGCGCCGCGCATGCATCCAGCGCAGCCCCAGGAGAGTGCTCAAGTAGCGTGGGTTGGCTTCCACAATCAGGGCTTGGGGTTGCCAGGCTTTCAGCCAGTCAAGCAGTCCGCTTTGCCAGCACAGGAAGAAGGGCCCATCCACCCGCCCTATATGGCGGTTGCGCGCCCGCACCAGAGTAGCCACCTGCGGGTGGTCTGTGGTGAGAATGGACTCCTCCGGCCCAGGCTGGCCGGCGAAGAGGGACAAACCACCCTGACAGGCCGCAGCCAGTGCGTCAAAGAAGGGGGCACGATAAGCCGGTAGCACCCGCTGCTGCAGACCCAGACGACCGAGGAACAAAGGAAGGCTCACCGCTTGAATTATACAACACGACGGCTTCTACCCGCTGCGGCTTACATTCACCAGGGTGCCTGCAAACGCTGTCAGAACCGATTGCCGAGCCTCATCCGGCGGGGGCCTTTATGGCAGTGATCGGGATCGCCGGCCTTATCAAGCGCAGATGAGGCTATGTCCCATAAACCCTAAGCCCTCGGAAGGCTGCCGATCTTAAACGATGCTTAACCTGTCCTTAATGAAAACGTAATTGACGGGCTTTTTTTGTGCTATTTTAAATAAAACTATTACTACCTAAGCAGGAAATAAAATGTTTAGAAATGCGAAGAGCATAATGTGGCTTTGGTTAGCTGTAATGAGCGGTCTGCTCGTATCAGGTTTTAGCCCTACACTCGGAAGTAACTTTATGGAGAGGTTCGTCTCGGTGGACTCTTTTCATCTGCATCTATCAGGGTTCCTGTGCACAGTTTTGGGAGTGGTAGATGGACAAAAGGCAAAAATGGTGGGCGACGATTTGGCTAGTTCTTGCTGCCATTGGTGTTTGGGGATTTAGTTTGTGGGTTGAGACACAATGGCCATGGCTTCCTGTCGACCAAGGAGGGCCATGGCCCCAGGCTTTTTCCCCTTTGTGGAGGAAAGCGTTGGTACTCTGGGGTATGTATTGGGGGATCCTGGGAATTTATTGGGTACTACGGATATATTTGCAAAGATGGAAGCCGTATATAGTGATTGCGCTTGGGAGTGTAGGCATTCTTCATGTAGCGCTCTTTCTTGTTCTGCTGCAACCTCTTCCAGGAGAGATAGATAAAACCTTGGGTTTATTGGCAAGTCATAGGCTTTTTGGGATATATTTAACAGTGGTTCGCATGCGCTTGCCTTCTTTTGTTCTAGGAGGAATTACCTGGTTGCTTTTTACAGAATTATTAGTGAGGGTCGCCCTGAAAATCGGGGTCAGAACTTGGCAATAGAGATCTGACCTCGCTTGTTCGGCTTGCGCGCCCGACAAGACAAGGATACCATAGCCGCAGAGGGCTGCAAACCTGTTTCATGCTGCTTGAAGACTGCCCTCAGTGTAATAACAATGGCGAAACTTAACCAAATATAGCGCCCAACATCGGCGCACCTGACCGCTTTCGGCGGAGGGTACGCGGCGCGTGGTTGGGCAGAAAGGCGGCGTGAAGGGTTTGTCCGCTTGCCGGAGACGGCGGCAGGTGAGCTTCGCCGTTGGGCGCTTCTGCTGTGATAAACGAAAGGATGTGAATTATGAAGATTCATCTGTATATTATCCTCTGCGCATTGTTGCTCCTCTTAGGAGCGGTGTTACCTTTTTCCTGGTCACCTGCTTCAGCGGTAGGGTGTTATGGTTCAACTTGTACGGGTTTAAATCCGAACACGATGGGGTGTGATGTAGATGCCACAACTGCCGGTGGTTATACTTATTCGGGCGGTAATAGAGTTGAAAACCGTCAATCTAATGCCTGTGACGCGGAGTGGGAAAGAACCAGAAATTGGTCAGGCGGCTACAGGTATGCTGCTGGTTCTATTAGATACGGGCCCGATTTCGCTTACCACCAAAGCGTTAGTTCACCTGGGATGATTGCTGACCGTCAACAGGTATACACTCCCATGAAGGGCCCAGATAGCAGCACATTGACGCTGGCGTGTGGGAAACTATCTACAAGCGGGGTAATCCCTGTGCCTGTGACGGACAATTGTGTAGGGCCTTATTAATCCATAATCCATTGGCTGGAGAAGTTAGCGCCAGAAAGGAGGCTATGATGAAAATCGGACAGGAAAAGTCCCTCTCGAGCCTTAGGAGAGGGACGGGGATGAGGTTCGTCCTTGTCATTGGCGGGCTGGCCTTGGCCTTTGCTATAGGGCTGGGTTTAAGGTTTTGGCTAAGAGAGCAGCCTGTTCAGGCTCAGACGAATGCGCTACGGGCAGCCGTTTTTCAAGGCGCAGAGAAGGTGGCAGAGCAAACCGTGGCTGGGGTTCGGATGAGCGCTGGCAATTTTCGTCGGCAAGGCGGGCAATTTTATGCGGATGTATGTTTTGATCTGCCAGACGGCGAAGATTGGGATATTGAAGAAGCGTCCCTAACTTTCGGGGGTCAGACGATTCGCGAATTTGGCTTTAGTCTTACTGAAAGGCTGGAGCCAACGGGAAACCAAAAGGGTGTCCGTTGTGATACGGTGTATTTTGAGTTAGGGCCGAAGGTTGAGGTGAGAGAATTTACATTCAGCATTGATGCCATTGCTGCCCCTGCGCGCGAAGGTCAAACCTGCGACCCGTCTTATCTGGAAGGATTTCAAAAGGCGCTGGATGCGCGCAACACAGGCATCACCATCAAGTGCGAGTTGGTTGACTTGAATGGTGGTGGCATGGAAGGGCTGGCGGTGGCAGATAAGCCGGCTTCGATGAGCCTGGAAGAGGCCGAGGCCATTGTTAATAGTAGAGAATTGTTTATGCAGGTGCGAGGTAGGCAAGGCCCGTGGGTGTTCTCCGGCAGTTTGCCGTAATGCTTTGATCCGTTTCCTGGTTTGCCAAGAACGTGCATCCCACTCGATCATGCGGTTGGAAGGCCAGCCGCCCGGGCAGGGAGAGTTACAGCGGCAGTGGTGGCAACAGTACCAATACTGGCGTTACCAGCAGCGTTTCGGATACAACAACGGTTAGGTATTTTTCCTCATTCAGTCCAACGAAAATTCTTTTATAAAAAGCAGAAGGAGAACCAATGATCAGAATCTTGTTTTGTTTTTGGATATTGTGAAAAGCCGATGTGACTTAGGTATCGGTGTAATCGCTTATATCTGCTAGACGCTTTGGCAGTATTGTCCAAGCAGTGGTGAATATTTCACCCGTTTTCAATCCATTGTGGGTGACGTCAATTGCAATACGAATTCACCCTTATTCAGTCAATCGGCTCCGCCCTCAGGGCCACGATATATGCCTTCCAATCCAGGGCTGCCAGGGAGGCGATTGGGGGATAGCCTTTGCTCATGTGGCACAGGCGATAGCCAGCCGCGGTAAGTTCTTCCCAGGCAACCTGCGCCGCTTCCGGGCCGTGGATTTCCAGCAGGAGGATGGGCCTGGCTTGGCGTAATATGCGCCGCATGCCGGGCAGGGCCAGCACCTCGCCGCCTTCGATGTCCATCTTGACCACCTGAGGCGCGGGATTTCCCTGGGCATAGACAAAGTCATCCAGGCACAGGCCGGGCACTTGAATCGAGCCGCTATAGGCTGCCTGACGTCCTGGCGAGCCTTCGGCTTTGCCCATCCCGTCTGAAGGGCCCAGGAGAAATTGCACGGGGCGAGTGGACTCTACGACCGCAGCGTGGATGGTTTTGATTCTGGCTGTCACCCCGTTGCGTTCAAGGTGGTTCTGCAGACGTTCGAGATTGGCGGGTAGAGCCTCGAAGGCGAAGACCTGGCCGCTTTCCCCAACGGCGCGGGCTAACATGAGGGAGATATAGCCGATATTAGCGCCCACGTCATAGGCCACCATGGCGGGTTGTACCAGATCAGCAATGGCTGCCATCAGCCCAGGTTCGTAAGTGCCTAACCAGTAGTCCTTCTCCTCTTGCAGGTTAAGTACCAGTTCTATACCTTGCAAACTGCCAGCCGCGACCCGAACCGGGGTCAGGCCGGCGGGGGCAGCGCGGTTCAGACTGACCCTGATAGCCTGCGCCAAGGGGCGGAAACCATACAGGGCTTTTTTGACAGATGTGGGTAAAAGGCGCGCCGCCAGCGCAGCCAGTGAGAGCAGGGGATGGGTCATCGTGGATGGTTCCTGGGTCGGAGCATCTCATTCTCCCTGCAGAGCCATAAGATACCCCTCAAGCATATGCTGCAGGTCAAAATGGCTTTCTGCATGGCGGCGGGCAGCAGTGCGGAAGGCGCTTTGCCTGTGCAGGATTTCCAGGGCAGCCTCGGCCAGGGCGGGGATGTCGGGCTGATCCAGGCGCCAGGGGTTGCCACCATAGGGCACCACACGGCCCGCCTCAGGCGATACCAGTTCGGGTAGGGCGCCAGTGTCAAAAGAGAGCACTGGCAGGCCACAGGCCAAGGCTTCGATCACAGAATTGGGGCAGGCGGGGTTGAGGTCGGCGGAGTACAGGGCGTGGGCTGAGCGATCTATCTCCGGGATTTGCTGGGGCGGCACCACGCCTGCCCAGGTCAGGTTGACGGGGGTGTGTCTCTGCCAGCGCGCCTGTATTTGGGCGGAGACACGCCCAACAATCATCAATTCCACATCTTTGCGCCCTTCGCGGCCTGAGATGGATTGCAGCCGGCCCTGCACTTCCTGGGTCAGGCGAATGGCTGTTTCTAATCCCCACTCATAGCCGCCCAACAGGCTGCCTTCCACCAGTAGCAGGCGATAGCGATCTGCGGGGCGCGCCTGAGGGCCATGGGGTGAGTAGATGGAGAGATCCACCCCATTGTAAACGACAGAGTGGGTCACCGGGGTGGGACCATATACCCTTTGCCACCAGTCTTGAGCGAAGCGGCTTTGGTAGACCACATGGTGTGCCAGGCGCGCTCGAGTTAGGGCCAGCAGCCAGTTGCCGTATTCGGCGCGCAGAAAATGGCGCAGGCCGCTGGGACGCCGGCGGTGAATCCAATTCATCCCATCCAGGCGCTGGACAATGCGAACACCCCTCTGCCTCGCCCGCCAAAGGCTTCCAAGGTGGCGCGTGGCCCCAATGACCAGCACAGCCTGGATATTATCCTGGCTCAAATCGTCCACCACCTCGATCCCGCGCTCTGCCAGGCCGGCCGCCAGTTTATGGCGGAAGGAGACCATGCCTCCTACGCCCGCGAGTTTAGGGATCACACAAATGCGCTTCATCGCCATAGTAGAAGTCAAGAGGCCAAGCCCTCTCCATCTTCGGGTTTACGGTGCCCGACGCAGCGGGCCGGAATGCCCGCCCAGATCTCCCATTCCCCGGTGGATTGCAAGAGCACAGCGTTAGCGCCCACCATCGTGCCGCGGCGTACCCGCAGCACACCTTTTTTGCCCAGGACTTTAGCCCCCGCAGCCAGGATAACATCATCTTCGATGACGATGCCTTCAAAGCCAGATTGTTCTGCCGGGCGATAAATATCTGCCCGCCCCAGGTTGACCCCTGGGTAAATCTTGACCCGCTCACCGATCACCGTGCGGGAATGCACCACGACCCCGAAGCCGCCATGAGCCAGTTCAAAATTGCGCCCGATTTTAACGGAAAGGGGGATCTCAACCCCCAGCAGTTTAAGAGCATAATAGGCCAGACACCCAACGAGAGGCCAGGTGCGAGCATAGACGAGGGCAGTGAAAAAATCCTGAGGCATGGCGAAGGTCAGGGTGGCGAGTGACACTCTTATGAGGCGTTCAGAATGGCCTGGACAATGCGTTCGGCGGCGTGGCCGTCACCATAAGGATTGACCGCCTGAGCCATGGCGGCATGGGCGGCGGGGTCATCCAGTAAGCGCCGCGCTTCGCTGATGATGCGCTCGGGGTCGGTGCCTACCAGGCGCACAGTGCCGGCCTGGACGCCCTCCGGGCGTTCGGTGACCTGGCGCAGCACCAGCACCGGTACGCCCAGTCCAGGGGCTTCTTCTTGCAAGCCGCCAGAGTCGGTCAACATCAGGGTGGCGCGCTTGATCAAATGCACCCAGGGCAGATAATCCAGCGGCGGCAGCAGGCTGACATTGGCCATATCTCCTAACAGGCGATGAGCGGGCTCCTGCACGTTGGGGTTCAGGTGCACCGGATAGACAAAACGGATATCCGCGTAAGTTTGCGCTAGATGGCGCACAGCCATACAAATATTCTCCAGAGGTTTCCCGAAATTCTCGCGGCGATGGGCGGTGATCAGCACCAGGCGCGGCTGACTGCCTGCTTCGGCTCGTAAACCCAGGCGCGCGAACAGGTCATGTACTTCGGGCGTGGGGGGCAGGCTGGCGACAAAGTGCAGGGCATCAATGACCGGATTGCCTGTGACCAGCACACATTGCGCGGGCACGCCTTCGCGCAGCAGGTTCTGGCGCGCCCATTCGGTCGGCGCAAAGTGTAAATCAGCCACAACTCCAGCCACGCTGCGGTTAATCTCCTCAGGAAAAGGTTGCCATTTGTCGCCCGTCCGCAGGCCAGCCTCCACATGCCCCACGCGCAGGCGGTGGTAATATGCCAGTAAGGCGGCTGCCATCACCGTGGTGGTATCTCCCTGCACCAGCACCCAGTCGGGGTGCAGCCGTTTCAGCACCGGGTCCAGGTGGGTGAAAATGGCGGCGGTTAACTCGGCCAGGGATTGATCGGGTTGCATCAGGTTTAAGTCCACATGCGGGGTGATGTGGAACAAGCGCAAAACCTGATCCAGCATTTGGCGGTGCTGGGCGGTGACACAAACCAGCGACTCTACCCCAGGGGTGTTGGCCAGAGTGCGTACAATAGGGGCCATCTTGATGGCCTCGGGGCGGGTGCCAAAAATGGTTAAGATGTGCAAAGACATGGGGGGATATACACCCTCAATTTGTAGATTTCAGGTTACCTGATCCGAGGCGGTGTAGACGAAAACCGCCTGCCTCCCAGGCGTGTGCATTCCAACCATTGACGGTATCTACCGCCACCCTGGAACGCATTAAAGCCGCAGCCAGTTTGGGGTCAAGGCTTTTCAAAGGGGTGTGGGCAACCAGTAATACGGCTACATCGGCCCCCTGAAGAGCTTCCTGAAGCGTGGAAACGGCGGTTATCCCATCCAGGTGCGGTTCAGGCTTGTAAGGCTCATAAGCGATAACCCGCGCCCCTGCTGCGCCTAGCAAGCGCACAATCTGCACGGCCGGGCTCTCTCGCAGATCGTCCACGTCGGGTTTATAAGCCAGGCCCAGGGCGGCCACTCGGCACCCCTCAAGGCTGGTCACGGCACGACGGATCAGTTCCACCACGTAGTGGGGTTGGGAATCGTTCACCTGGCGAGCTGTACGAATCAAGGGGGTCAAGTCGGGGGCGGCTTCAACCAGAAACCAGGGATCCACACTGATACAATGCCCGCCCACGCCGGGACCAGGACGCAGGATATTGACCCGAGGGTGGCGGTTGGCCAAGTCAATTGCCTCCCACACGTCAATGCCAAAGCGTTCCGCCAGGCGGGCAAATTCATTAGCGATGGCAATATTGACATCACGGTAGGTGTTTTCCATCAGTTTGACCATCTCGGCGGTGGTGGCGTCGGTGAGGATAATTTCGCCGCGCACAAAGAGCGCATAGAGGTCGCGGCCCGCTTCAGCCGAGGCGCGATCTATGCCCCCAATCACGCGAGCGTTTTCGATCAGTTCGCGCAAAATCTGCCCCGGCAATACCCGCTCCGGAGAATAGGCCAGATAGAAGTCCTGGCCGGCTCGCAGACCTGAGCGTTCCAGGATAGGCGCCACGAGATCTGTGGTGGTGCGTGGAGGCGAGGTCGATTCGAGCACGACCAGATTTCCCGCCCGTAAATGAGGGACGATGGACTCGGCCGCGGCGGTCACGGCGCGTAAATCGGCGCGTTTGTCCTCGTAAAAGGGGGTAGGGACGGCGATGATAAAGGCGTCTGCCGCCCGAGGTTGATCGCTGATAATCAAGTTGCCTGAGCCCAGCGCAGCCTGCACCAGCGTGCGCAGACCTGGCTCATGAATATGCAGGCCACCGTTCCGCAAGGTTTGCGTGACCTGAGGGTTCACATCCACGCCGATGACGCGCAGTCCATGCGTGGCGAATGTGCTGGCAGTTGGCAGTCCAATGTAACCCAGGCCCAGGACGCAGATTGTTTTAAATTTCATTTGATTATCCTTTTCCGGTATTGTCGAAGGCGCTAGAATTATGCCACATTTGCGGGTTTCATGGGGTGAAAGATTAAAAAACCTTGACACAGAACGAATGTTCTGTTATTATTTTTAGCACAAATGAACGAAAAAAATGGGGTGTTATAACTTCGTTGGGTTGGTGTGAAAGTGGATTTGTGCACCTGAAAAATCGCAGCCAGAGCAGGTTTTTGCGAGGGTGGCTGCCAAGCCAGCTGCCCATTTTTTGCAGGTGCCGAAGGAGAAGAAAAAATGATGGCCAGAAAACGTGCAAAAGGGTTGAGCGAACGGCACAAGAAGATTTTAGAAGTTATTGAACGCTATCAGGCTCAGTATGGCTACCCCCCTTCCATCCGCGAGATTTTCGACAGAACGGGCATCCAATCCACTTCGGT
>JBBILY010000061.1:0-16758 GCA_037444705.1 Chloroflexota bacterium
TCATCTCATGCTAAAAGGAGCCTATTTGACCCTGGTCTCAACCTTACCCACAGGCCCTGCTCAGGGTGAACGCTTGATACAGATGGTTAATGAGCGCAATGGCCATCGCTACCAGGACTCGAATCAATATACTAACCTTGGCTATATCCCAGGCGGGGTTAGTGGGTTGCGTGGCTTTGCTAATTCTCCCCAACAAATGACCCCTTATGCCCTGGATGGGAGCCCGATCTGGACTTCTGAGAAACTATCTAGGGTGCATAAACTTTCCGATTTTGCCCTGGCAGTGGTGATTACCGAGAGCCCAGAGCAGGCACGCGCCTGGATAGAGCAAGTGCGCCCCAGTTTGGGAGACCGACCTCTCTTGATGGTGGTCAGTGCACAGGCAGAACCCTTAATACGACCTTATTATGAAGGTGAACCAAAGCAAGCGCAGGGGCTGGTGGTGGGTTTGTCGGGGGGTGTAGCCTATGAGATTGTGCCGCGCAACAATCCCGGTCGCCAATATTGGGATGCCTTTAGTCTTGGCCTTACTGTGGCTATCGTGCTCATTACATTGGGTAGCCTGGTGAGCCTGATTGCTTCAATTTCGACCTCCACGCGTAAAACCCAAGCCAGGGGAGTTAGGGCATGAATCTCTCTTCTATGAGCATGCCAGATGTGATTGGGGTGTTTTGCGGTTTCATCTTAACCCTTATGACCTTCAGTTACGTCTTTGGGGACAATCTCCTCTTTCGCCTGGCTTTATACCTCTTCATCGGGGTTGCTTCGGGATATGCAGCTGTCGTCACCTGGTATAACGTACTTTGGCCACAACTGGTTTATCCTTTGATGTATGGTTCTCAAAACGATCGCTTAATGGTAGCGGTTCCGTTAGGGTTAAGTGGCTTGCTGTTATTGAAAATTTCGCCTCGATTGGCTCGACTGGGTAATCCGGCGATGGCATACCTCCTTGGAGTTGGCATGGCGGCGGCTATTGGAGGGGCTCTGATGGGCCCGCTCATGCCTCAATCCCTGTCCTCGGCCAACCTCTTCGACCTGCAATCATTCCAACCAGGGGATGGTTTTCTCTGGCAGATTACAAAGAACGGCACGATCCTGGTAGGAACGCTGACGACCCTGATTTATTTCCATTTCGGGGCGCGTCAGGGACAAAGGGGTGGGCTGCCACACAGGCCGAAATGGCTGGAGGCGCTTGCCGGGATTGGACAAATTTTCATCGCCATCACCTTTGGCGCGTTTTTCGCCGGGGTGTACGCGGCTGCGATGACGGCATTGGTAGAACGCCTCAAATTCCTGGTTGATTTTATCCTTGCTCTGTTAGCCATCAAACCATGACCACATCCCTGGTGCAAGCCGACTCATTATTGACCCTTGATATCGGTAGCATCACCACGCGCGCAGCTCTATTCGACGTAGTGGATGGGCGATACCGCTTCCTGGCCATGGGCTCGGCCCCATCAACCGCCGAGGCGCCCTTCAAAGACGTGAGTGAGGGCATCCGCGTGGCGATTGATCGCCTGCAGACGATCACCGGCCGCATGCTGGTGGGGCCAGATGAGCGGCTGATCATCCCCAGCACCCCCGATGGCATGGGGGTAGATACTGTAGCGGCAGCGCTCTCTGTTGGGCCACCCCTGAAAGTGGTCATTATGGGGTTGTTGGATGATATTTCTTTGGAAAGTGCGCAGCATCTGGCGGAGACCACCTATGCTCAGGTGGTAGAAGTTATGGGGTTAAATGATCGGCGCAAGATGGAAACGCGCCTGGATCGTATCCTGCAATTGCGGCCCGATCTGATCTTGATCGCCGGTGGCACAGAGGGAGGCGCGTCTCAATCTGTGCTCAAAATGCTGGAGATCGCCGGTTTAGCCTGCTTCCTGCTGCCGCAAGAACAGCGGCCTGAGGTGCTCTATGTGGGGAATCAATCCCTCAGGGATGAGGTGCGCTCAGCCTTCTCCAAGATCGGCCATGTGCATTTTGCTGCCAATGTTCGCCCCACGTTGGATTTGGAACAACTTGAGGCGGCTCAATACCGTTTGGCTGAAATTACACGCCAGATTCGCATGCGCCAGATCCCCGGTCTAAGGGAGGTGGATGGCTGGAGCGGGGGCGGTTTATTGCCGGCCTCAGTGGGGTTGGGAAGAATTGTGCGTTTCTTGAGCAAAGTGTATAACTCTTCTAAAGGGGTTTTGGGGATTGATGTGGGTGCTGCGGCCACCAGCGTGGCGGTAGCCTTTGAGGGCGATCTGATCAGTCGGGTGTATCCGCCGCTCGGCTTGGGCCAGAGTTTGAGCGAGTTATTGCGCCTGTGCCCTGTGGAGCAAATTACCCAATGGTTACACCTGGATATCCCAACCGATTGTGTGATCCAGTATCTGCATCAGAAGGCGTTATACCCCGCCAGTTTGCCAGCCACAGGTGAGGACCTTGCCATCGTGCAGGCGATTACCCGCCAGGTGATGCAAATAGCGATCACGAAAGCCCTCTACCATCTACCTCGAGGATTAAGGTCTTCAGAAGCGGGGTTGTTACCGTCCATGGAGCCAATCATCGGCATGGGAAGCGTGTTGACGCGCGCTCCCAACCTGTCTCAGGCCTTTTTGATGTTGCTTGATGGATTGCAACCCACCGGTGTCACCACTCTGGTGCTGGATCAAAATCACCTCTCGCCCGTCCTCGGAGCCGCGGCTGCGATTAATCCGTTACTGGTAGTGCAGGTGCTGGAATCAAACACCTTCTTGAATCTGGGCACAGTCATTGCGCCGGTGAGCGAGGCTCGACCGGGCACGCCGATTTTGCGCTTGCGCCTGATTGCCGAAAGCGGAGCCGAAACCAAACTGGATGTCAAACAAGGCAGTTTGGAGGTCCTGGCTTTACCCATGGGACAACCCGCTCAGATACACCTCCAGCCACTCCATCGTTGTGATGTGGGCATGGGCGGTCCTGGCCGTGGTGGAAAATTGCGAATTGTCGGAGGTGTGCTTGGGGTCGTGGTGGATGCTCGAGGCCGACCCCTGAAATTGCCCGCTGATCATGGGCGCAGACGAGAATTGTTGGGGAAATGGCGCTGGACGCTAGGGTGCTGAAGTCTGGCATAATCCTTGCAACCATGCTTGCGTACTGAGCAAGATAGGAGCCTGAGAAGTTCATCATGTTAGCCCCCATCTTACACATCTTGCCACTGACCACCATTCGTCGCGAACGACTTCTGCCTGTGCCGGGAAAAGTTGTGGTGCGTAAGGGGCAAAAGGTAAGCGCGACCGATGTTATCGCCGAAGCGCGGCTGAACAATGAACACCTGTTGCTGGATATTGGGCGGGGTTTGGGCTTATCGGGAGAAGAAGCAGACCAGTATTTGCAATGCAAGGCGGATATGATGGTCTCGCAAGGGGATATTCTGGCCGGACCTGTGGGAATAGCGAAACGAGTGGTACGAGCACCGCGGGATGGGCGTGTGGTTTTGGCTGGTGGAGGGCTGGTTCTCCTGGAGGTGAATACACCTCCATTTGAACTTAAGGCTGGTCTGCCAGGCACGGTCATCAGCCTGATTGAAAATCGAGGCGCCACTATCGAAACCAGCGGCGCTCTGGTGCAGGGAGTTTGGGGAAATGGGCATATTGATTTTGGCTTGATGCATGTACTGTTGCAGAACCCTGAGGATACCCTGACCTCAGATCGGCTGGATGTGAGTCTACGCGGCTCGATAGTTTTAGCAGGATATTGTGCCGACGGTGAGGTGCTCAAAACCGCGGCCAGTTTGCCTCTGCGTGGGTTGATTCTAGCCAGTATGGAGGCCTCGTTGATCCCGTTAGCGACGCGCATGCCCTATCCCATCATCCTTCTGGAGGGTTTTGGCAAGCTGGCGATGAATTCCGCCGCCTTTAAGTTGCTGACCACCAATGAGCAAAGAGAAGTGGCCCTCAATGCTCAGCCATGGGATCGGTTTAATGGAACCCGTCCGGAGGTGGTCATTCCTTTACCTGCTTCTCCGGAGCCGCCCATTCCCCCCGAGAGCGATCAATTTGCGCCGGGCCAACGGGTGCGGATTGTGCGCGCACCTAAGGCGGGAAATATTGGTACAATTACAGAGTTACGCATAGGGACAACTCCCCTTCCCAGTGGTATCCTGGCACCAGCAGCGGTTGTCCAACTGGAGAGCGGGGAAAACGCATTGCTGCCTCTAGCAAACCTGGAAGTCTTGGAATGAATCATCATGCCCCCGTGAGATTGCGGGGTGAACCATTTGAGGAGGAGAACTTATGGCCATGGAAGATATGAACACAGAGAACATGGAATTTGGCGGCGAGGAGACCCCGCCTCCTGAGGAAGCCGGTAATCGCACCTTTTTAATTGTGGCAGGAATATTGGGCGCCATCACAGTCCTGGCCCTGGCCTGCATTGCCGCCTATGCGTTTCTGGTTGTGCCTCAACGGCGCGCTCAGCGCGAGGCCCAGGCGGTTACACTGACCGCCCAGGCGAATCAAGTAGCCATGGCGCTCACCTCGACGGCCGTCGTCGCAGCCTTCACCCCCACATTTACCAACACGCCACCCGCATTGCCTACGGCAACGCGCACTCCTACCCCAGTGATCGCGGTAGCCACTGATACGCCTGTGCCTACAGTAGATCCGCGCACAGCCACCGTGGCGGCTTTACTGACCCAGGCTGCCATGACCACCCAGACGGTATTGCCCACCTCTACAGCTCTGCCCACCACCGGCTTTGCTGATGAAGTGGGTATACCCGGATTATTGGGGATGGCGGTATTGCTGATCGCGGTGATCTTTCTGGCACGGCGTTTGCGCACCGCCCCGGCTAAGTGACGCTTGCGGCTACTTGCTCTCCATAGCCGATCATCTCTCTTACCATCTCTTGGGAACGCCCCTCGGCGTAAACGCGCAACACTGGCTCGGTGCCCGAAGGGCGGATTAGCAACCAGGAATCGTCGGCCAGGATATATTTTACACCATCCATGGTGGAGATTTCCACAACCCCCTCCCCGGCGATCTTTGTTGGAGCGCTATTGACCAGGTGGCGGGTCATTTGATCCTTAGCCATGGGGCGTCTGAGACGCAGGTCCTGACGCTGGTAATAGGCCGGCCCAACCTGGGAGAGTAGATCCTCGATCAATTCGTGTAGAGTCGCCCCTGAAGTAGCCACAATTTCGATCAGTAGTAAGCCCATGAGGACCCCATCCCCTTCTGGAATGTGTCCGCGGAAGGAGATGCCCCCCGATTCTTCCCCACCAATCAAGATATCCTCTCTCAGCATGTAGTCGGCGATATGGTTGAAACCCACGGGGGTCTCGTACACCGGAAGGCCGTACTTTTTTGCCAGGCGGTCAATCATACGGGTGGTGGAGACGGTGCGCACCACTGGGCCGGTCCAACCGCGCCGTTCCACCAGATGACGCAAAGCCAGGGCCATGATCTTATGCGGGTCTACAAAGTTGCCGCGCTCGTCCATGGCGCCGATGCGGTCGGCATCTCCATCGGTGGCCAGGCCAAAGTCGCCCATATGGGTGCTGATGGCTCCTGCCAGAGCGCTGAGATATTTGGCAATGGGTTCAGGGTGCACGCCTCCAAAGCCGGGATTCATCTCGGCCCGAATTTCCTGCACTTCACAACCGCTTCCTTGCAGGATGCTCTTGATTACACCTCGCCCCGAACCATACATGGAATCGATCACCACCCGTTGAGGTCTTTCAGCGATGGCATCGAAGTTGATCAGTTGACGCAAGTGGTCAAAATAGGCTGGCAATGGGTTGAAGCGACGGATCAAACCCAATTCGCGTGCCTGTTCATAGTCCATCAGGTTAGGCCCTCGCCCTCGTTCCTCGTTATCGTTCAGATACACTTCCACGCGGCGGCATTGTTCCGGCAGGGCAGAACCGCCGTAGGCTGCCTTCAATTTCACCCCATTATAGCGGGGCGCATTGTGCGAGGCTGTGATCATCACCCCAGCTATGGCTCCCATATGACGGACGTTGTAGGAAATTGCCGGCGTGGGCGCGTCGGCATGGGCCAGATGAACCACGAAGCCGTTGGCTGCCAGTACCCGCGCCATCTCCAGTGCATAGCGATCCGAGAGAAAGCGGGTATCGAAGCCGACAACAATCTCGCGCACATCCGGATTACCTTTTATTGGCGAGAGGCCATTGTTGCAGGCGGGTGAACTGACCGCATCGGCGATTGCCTGAGCGACCATGCGCAGATTATGAAAAGTAAAGGTGTCCGAAATGACGGCACGCCAGCCATCTGTGCCAAAATGTATGGGCATACGCGACTCCTAGGGTGAGATGGTAGTTTTGATTTTATCACCACTGTGGTTGAGTAAAGGATCAAAATCCATTGCCGGTTCATCCATTTAGGCCTTGGAATGCATACCCTTGTTGTATAAAGTCTGGCAACGATCTTGCACGCCTTATTTAAATCAGTTGAGCATTTACGCGGTGATAATCGTGTCCCTTCATGTTAAAATCAAAATATGGTTGATCCAGATGTCCCGAGATATGCTGTTTTATTGAAGCAGCATCACCTTTTTCAGGGGTTGAATGAAGCCCAGATTGCTCATGTGGTGAACCTGCTCGAGCGAGTAGAGGCAAATAAAGGTGAGGTTATCTATGAGCAGGGAGAGCGCGGGGAATCTTTCTATCTCATCTTTCGGGGGCGGATACGCCTGAGGCGGAGGGAAGCACGGCGAGAACGTGTAACAGGTATCTTATCCCCTGGCGATCATTTTGGTGAAGACGCTTTGCTTTTTGATCAGCCACGGGCGGAGACGGCCATTGCTGAGGAGGCGGTGGTGTTGCTGCGCCTGGATCGGGAGGCGTTTTTCGACCTGCTGCAACAATTTCCGGAAATACGCAAGAATCTTTCGGCCACAGCCGAAAGCCGTTACCTGGTGCGCAAAGAGAATTTTGACTGGATGGGGGAAGATGAGATCATCTACCTGGTGGCGCGCAAACATGAACTCTTCCTGTTCCTTGCGCTGATACTGCCTGTGTTGCTCTTTGTGGCCTCCATCCCCATTCTGGTTTTGAGTTTTTCTGCAGACAGCCCGTTTGGTGCGGTTGCCGGGCTTATTGGGGGTATATTGGGGATGTTGATCGCCATCTTATGGGGTATTTGGAATTGGATTGACTGGGGCAATGACTATTATATTGTCACCAGTCAGCGGGTGGTGTGGCTGGAGAGGGTAATTATCTTTTATTATAGTCGGCGAGAGGCGCCTCTGGTACAAGTGTTGGCGGTGAATGTCAGTCGCTCGTGGTTGGGGCGCATCCTGGGCTATGGCAATGTCGAGGTACGCACATATACCGGTGGCATCCAGATGCGCAACATGGCCAATCCAGAACTGTTTGAGTCTTTTGTCAAGGGTTATCAGTTCCGCGCCCAACGGCGTAAAGAAGAGGTGGAAGCCCAACTCAGGGAAAAAGAACTGCGCAGACGTTTGGGGCTGGAGAAAGAGGAACAACTTCCCGCCCCTGCTGAAACCTCCGCGCCTGAGCAGAAAGCCAAAGCGCAAGTGAAACCCGGCAGCCTGCGCGAGATTGTGGAAACTTTCCTAAAGGTGCGCTACGAGCGTGATAATACCATCACTTACCGCAAGCATCTCCTGGTCTTACTGAGGAAAGTCTTCTTGCCCAGCCTCGCATTTCTAGTTTTATTGGCGTTGACCGCCCTTCTGGTCTGGCGGATACTGATAGGAGCAGGATTGGGGATGTCGCTTTTCCCGCTGGCGGTGTTGCTTTTCCTTCTACATGTTATGGTTTCTATGTGGTGGGGGTATCACTACCTGGATTGGAACAACGACATCTATCGTCTCTCCCCAGATCAAATCCTGGATATTGAGCGTAAGCCTTTGGGAGAAGAGATTAAGAAATCCGCCCCCCTGGACTCGATCCTCAGCCTTGAACATACGCGTGAAGGCATCTTGCGCCTGATTTTCAATTACGGGGATGTCATCATCAATGTGGGACATACCCAATTTATCTTCTACGGGGTCTATGCTCCAGATCAAGTGCACAAGGATATCGCCGACTATATGGAGGCACGCCGCAGGAGGAAAGAAGAGGAACAATTGGCGCGCGAACGCCAGCGATTAGGAGATTGGTTTGGGGCTTATCATCAACACCTCGAAGAATTAGAAGAAACGAAGAAAGATAGCGATTGGGATCTATTTCCAGGGTAAAATTAGGAGAAAATTCGACGGATTTATAGAGGTAGAAAAATGGCTCTTCGTGAAATTGTAACCCTACCTGCTCCAGTTCTACGCCGCAAAGCCCGCAAGGTGACCGATTTTGGAGCGGAGTTGCAGACTTTGATCGAGGACATGATCGAAACCATGCGCGCCGCTCCAGGGGTGGGGCTGGCGGCGCCTCAGGTTAACGTGTCCCTCAGGGTTATTGTGGTGGAGTATGGTGATGAGGAAGATGATAACGCGCCTCGCAAACTGTACATCGTGATCAACCCAGAGATTGTGCGCTACTCTAAAGAAACTGTTAGCGGCACGGAAGGTTGCCTCTCGATTCCTGGCTTCGTGGGCGAGGTGGAGCGTTATCAGGCGATTACGGTTAAAGGGCTAAACCGTCATGGTAAGCCACAACGGATCAAAGCTGAAGGATGGCTGGCGCGCATCTTCCAGCACGAGATTGATCATCTCGAGGGTATATTGTTCATTGACAGGGCGGAGAAGGTCTGGAAAGCGGAAGAGGCTGAAATCCAGGTTGCTGCGGCAGATTAATGTACCTCAGGCATCTCTCCTTAACTAACTTTCGCAATTTTGCCCGCCTGGATGTGGAAGTCCCTCCAGGCGTGATTTTGCTGGTCGGCGCCAACGCTCAGGGGAAGACCAGCTTGCTTGAAGCAGTCTATTTCCTCGCCACTTTTGTATCGTTTCATGCCGACAGCGACCGTCAACTGATTAATTTCTTCGCCAGCAAAGAGCCATTAGCCGTGGCGCGCATTGTGGCAGATTTTTATCGGCGAGAGGGAGTGAGGGGAGGCAGCAGCCATCGTCTGGAAGTGCGCATCATCCAGGAGGCCAACGGTTTTAACGGGGTTCGGGTGCGCAAAGAGATTCTCCTGGATGGCGTCGAGCGCAAGATGAGCGAGGCGGTGGGACAGTTTAATGCCGTCCTGTTCCAACCTCAAACCCTGCGAGTGATTGAAGGGGCACCCGAAGAGCGTCGGCGCTACCTCAACCTGACCCTGGCTCAGGTCATTCCGCATTATGCTGCTACATTAAGCGAATATAGCCGCGCATTAGCGCAAAGGAATGCTTTGCTCAAGCACCTGAATGAACATGGGGGCGATCTCAATCAATTGACATATTGGGATGAAGTGCTGGCTTTTTCAGGCGCCAGGCTGATCCATGCCCGCATTCAGGCCATCCAGGAATTGGAACGCCTGGCGGCGAGTGTTCACAGCCGCCTGACGCGCGGTCATGAAGTGCTGCGCCTTTCTTATGAGCCAGCCTATGATCCCTTGTCGCAACCCGTTAAGCAATTGTCCTTACCTATGGATGCTCCTCTGGATAGGAGTGGGATCACCCTCGAGAAAATTCAACAAGGGTTTCAGGAGAGCCTGGAACGTTTGCGCATGGAGGAAATAGGGCGCGGGGTAACCACGATCGGGCCTCATCGCGACGATTTGCGCTTTCTGAGTAACGGGATTGATTTGGGAATCTATGGCTCACGCGGCCAGGCGCGTACGGCGATGTTGTCTTTGAAACTGGCAGAAGTAGCCTGGATGAAAGAGAAGACAGGCCAATGGCCTGTGCTGCTCTTGGATGAGGTTTTGGCAGAATTAGACACTCAACGCCGCGCCGACTTGCTGGCCAGCCTGGAAGAGTGTGAACAAGCCCTGTTAACCACGACTGATCTGGAAGCCTTTTCGCAGGCTTTCGTACAACGAGCCACCCTGTGGAGGCTACAATCAGGTTTTCTGGAAGGAGGTTGTGGTGGAAGTTGTAAAAGGGACGGATAGATATCTGAGAGGGTGGATTTTTCAGATAATCCTCTCAGACGGTGGCGTACCCAAACGGGCCGTAAGCCGGGCTGAAGTGATCTCGAGCGGTGTGTTGGGAGATCGGCAACGCAACCTTGAAGTCCATGGGGGAGAGCAACGGGCTGTGTGTTTATATTCCCTGGAATGCATCCTTGCCCTGCAGATGGAGGGACATCCTATCTATCCAGGAGCGATCGGCGAAAACATCACCCTGAGCGGCCTGAATTGGAGCCAGGTGGTTCCTGGCAGCCATCTGCGCCTGGGCAAAGAGGTATGGATCGAGGTGACCCGCTATACTTCACCGTGCAGCAATATTGCCGCAGCCTTCAAAGACGGCGATTACAGCCGCGTCTCTCAAAAACTCCATCCCGGCTGGTCGCGGGTTTATGGGCGAGTGATTCAGGGGGGCACAATCGCCATTGGCGACATTGTAACCCTTGATGTGGGATGACAGGTGGAACACCTATAAAGGTCGCTTAGCTGGAATGCCCACTCGGCGGGGGTACTGAGGGGGAGTTGCTGCCACTTTATCAATGACCACCAGATAGCGCTCATCAGCAACCCCTGGAAGGGTTATTGGCACCAGGCGATTTAATCGCCCTCCCAGTATCCGCAGAGCCTGCTCAGCTCTGTGGGTTTCAGCATGGGCAGATTCGCCTTTCATGGCGATCATCCCTCCCCCCACGCGCACCAGAGGTAATAAGTACTCCGCCAGAACCGGCATGGTAGCCACCGCGCGCGCCAAAGCCCAGTCGTATTGTTCGCGATGGGTTGCCTGATGTCCCACCTCTTCTGCGCGCGCCTGGAGCACTTCAACTCTATCTAAACCCAGTGTGTGGACCACATGCTGGCAGAAGTCGGCTTTTTTCCCCACCGATTCAACCAAGGTTAGATGGATTGAAGGGCAGGCAATCTTGATCGGCAAACCCGGAAAGCCAGCCCCAGTGCCGACGTCAATGACCCTCTCCATTGGTCTGTCGCGCATGGCAATCAGACAGGTCAAAGAATCCAGAAAATGCTTGAGGCGAATTTTTTCTGGCTCTTGGATCGCCGTCAGGTTGAAACGTGCGTTCCATTCCAGGAGTTCCCGTTCATACTGACAGAAGGCTTTCAATTGTGAGGGGCTGAGGCGAATGCCTATCAGGGTTTGGGCAAACTGGGCCAGGTCTTTCATTTCCACTTGCTCATTATAACTGGTGTTGAAGGTGGCTTGATCTAAAAAACATGCAACGCCGATCTTGGTCGGAGCGTCGCATGAGATTTCAGGCTCGAGTTCGATAGGGGTTATTCTGGCGTTGCAGGAGGCACCACCTGTTTAATCTTAGCCCTGCGCCTGCGCCAGGAACGCCATGCCAGGGTTAGAGGCAGACCGATGATCAGATATAACACCAGGAGCGTTGGTAAGAAGTACAGCGCCAACCAGATCAGGACGCGGCCTATAAACTGGAGGGTGTTGATCAGGGCTTGAACGGCGTTCTTGGCTGTGCCAACCGGTTGCCAGATGCCGATGCGCAGGGGTTGGACCGCCTCATTCGCGATCAAGTCTACGCTGATGGCGGAGAGAGCTGCCGACTGCTCATAATATTGGATCTGTCCTTTGATCACCTCGATCTGCTCGCGCACCTGCACCAACTGCTGATAGACATTGAGCACATCTTCGGTCTTGGTGGCAGACGCCATGATTTCTTTCAGTTGGGCTTCGGCAGCTTCCAGGTTGCGCAGTCGAGATTGCAGGTCGGTATATTCGCGAGTTACGTCCTGGCTAGATATGTTCTCATTGAGAGGGATCTGTTTACTCTCTTGCTTAATGCGCTCCAGGGCTTCAGTGAAACGTTCGGCGGGGACACGCACAGTGATCGTGGCGCGCGGCACCTTAGCTCCACTTTCCAGTTGCGTCTCATAGAGATTGGCTGAGACGACATAGCCTCCCATCTCTTCCGCCAGTTTCGAGATGGCGCTCATGGACCTGGCGGGATCGTCAACGACAAGGGAGAGGTTGGCGTTCTTGATCACCAGGCGTTCGACATCGGATGCGGGAGGGCTATAGGTAAAACCACCCGGAGCGCCACCTGCCTCTTTGGAAGCCGTATCGAAGGAACGGTAACCAGCCTCTGGTATTGCAGCGGGTTGTTCAACCACAGCCTCCATTGCTGGCACTTCCGCAGGGTAGGGAGATTTAGCCGCACGAGCGCAGGCAGCCAGTATCAGACTAAGGATGAAGAATAGCGAGTATAATGCCTTGTGGGTCATGGGTCCACTCCTTTCTAGTTCTCCCTCCAAAGACGCTCCTTGATTAATAAAAGTTCCCTAAGTCACCAGCCTATGGCCAGGCGCTGAATATGGCGCTCGGGTAAGGCGGCGCGTCTCATGCGCGCTTGCACGGAGGCGATGTCGTACATCACCCGATGATATTCCCAGGTCTGCGCATCGGTATCGTAGATGGCATAGGAAGCGCGCGGGTCGCGATCGCGCGGCTGACCGACTGAACCAGGATTCAAAATGGCGCGTGGAGCCAGGATCAGGCGGGTATTTGCCTCGGGCAAGAGCAAGCGTGCAGTTTGGTGGCTCTCACCTAAATAGTAGATGATGGGTAAGTGCGTGTGGCCGACAAAACAGAAAGGAGTGGTAAAGTACTCAAAACTATGGGTGGCGTTTTGCGTGTCCAGTAAATATTCCCAAACAGGATGGCGCGGGCTGCCATGGGCCAGGGTGACTTGATCTATTACGACGCGCTCTGGCAGGCTGCGCAGGAAGGCGGCGTTGGCCTCGGTGAGTGTATTTTGCGTCCAGACGATCGCCTGTCTGGCTTCTAAGTTAAACGCGGCGATATCAATCTGGCGGATGACGGCGGCGTCGTGGTTGCCAATGATGCACACCAGATTAGGTAACTCGCGCACACGGGCGATACATTCATTGGGGTCAGGGCCATATCCCACCAGATCGCCCAGGCACCAGACTGCGTCCACCTCACCTGCGTTTGTCAGAACTGCTTCCAGAGCGCTTAGATTGGCATGGATGTCGGAGATAACCAGGATGCGCATAAATTTGATCAATGGTAGCACAAAACAGGCTTTGCGTGAAGCGCCAATAGCCCTAATTACAAACCATCGGTTTCCAGATTTGATAGATTGCCAATTTTCCTCCCTCGCCATCGGAATAAAAGGTCTCTTCGATGGAAAATCCAGCCTGAGAGGCTAACGTCTCTAACTCGTCTTCATTGAAAAGGTGGACGTAGCGTAATCCATAGCCGCCATGTCGCCAATCTATCAGATAGTCCCCTTCATCTACATCTTCCGGCCTCAAGCCAATCCGCTCCCAGGGTTGGATGCGAGATCGCCAGCGGGGGCTGTGATGGAATTGCCATTCTGAGTGAATGAAACGGCCATTGGGGGCGACCATTTGTCGCACCTCATTGAGAATTTGTCTGCGCAAAGGTGCACTGGGGATGTGATGCAGCACTGCGAAAGCCAGGATCGCCTCAAATTTGGGATCACCGAGGTTGAAATGAGCCGCGCAAAAGGAGCGTAGCGCTTTGCTCCAATTGGCCTGGGTTAAATCTATTTGTAGAAATGCGCTTCTCAATGGGCTGAGAGAGGCGCTTTGCGCTTCGCTTAATAGAGCGCGGCTAAGGTCTAAGCCGATGTAGACACCCTGGTGACCACGGCGTGCCAGTTCGCGCGCCAGTTCACCATTGCCACAACCCAGATCTAAAATGTTGGCGTCTGCCTCCAGGTTGGCCAGGATGCGGCGGACGCCGGGCTGCAAGCGCCTGCGCGTGGCAGAAAACTGGGGGGCAAAGGTCTGGTAAAATTGGTGATTGAGCGCCGTGAGTTTGGCAATCACTTCGGGTTTCATCATAGGATTAGTATGGATTATAAAAGTTGGTCAAAGGTTCGGCAACCCACATCGGATAAACTGGCTTTAGCGCGCCGCGTTTTGGAAGAAATCCGCGCTGGGGGGAAGGTGATTGAGGCCATTCGTCGCAATCCGTTCCCTCAGGGTGGCTATCTTAGCAAATCCATGCTGGTTGCAGCATATCGCCAACTGGTACAAAGCGGCGAGTGGGAAATGGATGCCAATTTTCTGGCGCGCATCCGCATGAAACCCATACGCACCCTCTCAGGGGTGACGACGGTTACCGTTTTGACCAAGCCCTACCCCTGCCCGGGCAAGTGCGTCTTCTGTCCAACGGATGTGCGCATGCCTAAGAGTTATCTCCCTGACGAACCAGGGGCGATGCGAGCATTACAACATCAGTTTGACCCATATGCTCAGGTCGCCGCCCGCCTGGAGGCGTTGGAGGCTGTGGGTCACCCAACCGTAAAAGTCGAATTGCTCATTTTGGGAGGCACATGGAGCGCCTATCGCCGCGATTACCAGGAGTGGTTCATCCGTCGCTGTTTTGACGCCTTGAACGGCTTTGAAGCGGCCACGTTGGCACAGGCCCAAAGTTATAATGAAACCGCCGTCCACCGTAATGTGGGGCTGGTCATCGAGACCCGACCGGATCACATTGACCTGAGGGAGGTGGTCTGGCTGCGGCATCTGGGGGTGACCAAGGTGCAGTTAGGCGCACAAAGTCTGGATGATCGCATCCTGGAACTTAATCAACGTGGACATACCGTCGAAGAAACGCGCAGAGCGGTTGCTTTGTTGCGCGCCGCCGGCTTCAAGATCGTGTTGCATTGGATGCCCAATCTGCTTGGCGCAACCCTCGAAACAGACCGACAGGATTTCGCCCGTTTGTGGGAGGATCTATGCCCGGATGAAATTAAGATTTATCCCACTCAATTGTTAGCCAACGCTGAATTGTACGAATACTGGAAGCGCGGGGAGTATCAACCTTACACCACTGAGGAACTGATTGATCTCCTGGCAGACCTCAAAACCACGATACCCCGCTACTGCCGTGTGAATCGTGTGGTGCGTGATATTCCTTCAACCCATGTGGTGGAAGGCAACAAACGTACCAGCCTGCGTCAGGATATCCAGAAGGAGATGCAGCGGCGGGGCACGCGCTGTCAATGTGTGCGCTGCCGCGAGGTGCGTAACCAACGCATCGAGGCACATAGGCTTCAGCCTGAGGAGATCGTTTATTCAACCGCAGGAACTGAGGAGCACTTTCTCTCTTTTATCACCCCCGATGACAGAATCGCGGGCTTCCTCCGCCTTTCCCTGCCAGGCGATAACTCTCCTTCGACAGGCTTAAGCGATTTAGAGCATGCCGCCATTATTCGCGAAGTTCATGTCTATGGCCAGTCATTGCCCGTTGGAGAAGATCAAAATGGAGCCGCCCAGCATATTGGCTTGGGGACGAAGTTAATCCAGTGGGCAGAGCAGATTGCCCGTCAACGCGGCTATCGCCGCCTGGCGGTTATCGCGGCGGTGGGTACACGGCGTTATTATCTGGATCGTGGCTTCAGGCGGGGTGAGTACTACTTGATCAAAACGCTATAGGAGAATGGTGTGGCTCACTGGCTCAGTTTGTTTTGGATATTCATTAAGGTCAACCTACTCACAACCTCAGGTCCTGCATCTGTGGGATTGCTTTATAAAGAGGCAGTGGGGAAATTGCTTACCGAAGAGGAGTTCGTCGAGGCGGTAGGCTATTCCAGCGCCCTACCCGGGAGCGATGCGTTGCAGTTAGCCATGTTTGTGGGCTATTCTGCGGGGGGTATTTTAGGCGCTCTGGCGGCTTTATTGGGCTCTATTTTGCCACCAACTGTAATCATGCTCGGCGTGGTGACGCTTCTCCAACGTCTGCGGGGTGAGGCCTGGGTTGGGAACTTCGTGCGCGGTCTATCCCCGGCGGTTGCGGTCTTAATGGTCGTGGTCGCCTGGAATGTGCTCCGAAGCGATAACAATGGGATTGGACTGATTACCCTGATCATCGCCGGGGTGAGCCTGGTGGCTCTCTTGCTTAAAGCGCCACCGCCGCTTGTCTTACTGGGAGCCGGGTTGTTGGGGGTAATCTTCTTCCGATGAACGCCACCCATCCCGCAATATTGTTGTGCACAAATGGCAGCGAAAACACGCGTCCGGCCCTGGACTATGGCATATGGTTGGCCGGGCAGTTGAAATGGGATGTCGTCCTCTTGGGGATCGTTGAAGATGTGGAAGATGCTCCAAGGGTGAGGCTGCTGGTTGATGAGACTGTGAGGCGCCTAGACAATGCCGGCATCCCGTACGAACTACGCCTTAGCCAGGGGAGAAGCCCCGATGTCATCGCCTCCCAGACAACTTCGGGCAACTTTCTCACCGTTGTTGGACCCTTGGGGCGCCCTGCCTGGCAACGCGTGCTCCAGGGGCGCTCATTCAGGCGGATTTTACAAAAGGTTTCCACCCCGGTGTTATATGTGCGCCAGCCGCTTCTGCGGCTTGAGCGCATTTTGGTGTGTACTGGAGGCTTGCGATATGCCATTGGGGTGGAACGCCTTTGCTACTCGTTGGCCAAACACTTCGGGGCCGAGGTCACCCTGTTGCATATTGTGGAACCCGTAACGCTGGAATATCCCCTTTCAAGGGAGGTCCACCGCCGCTGGCAAAACATACTGGAAACTGATACACCCCAGGGAAGAAATCTACGCCTGGCATTGAGCGAAGCTCAAGCAACTCAGGTCCCTGCTAAACTTAAAGTGCGCCATGGCAACATCGTGCACGAAATTCTGGAAGAAGTGCGCCAGGGCCAATATGACTTAATCGGGATGGGGTCACCTTATAGCGCCCATAGCCTGCGCCATCTGTATCT
>JBBILY010000062.1:0-16435 GCA_037444705.1 Chloroflexota bacterium
CGCCTGCGCCCTGCTGCGCTTGGCGCGTCAGAGTGGAAAAAAAGTCGGTGAGGGCGTGCTGATTGACTTACCGCTCACCCGCCAGGATTTGGCCGAAATGAGCGGCACCACACTCTATACGGTTAGCCGCACCCTTAGCCAGTGGGAAGGCCAGGGTTTGATCTCTGCCAGTCGCGAAAAGGTCATCATCCGCAATCCTCACGGCTTGGTGATGATCGCTGAGGATCTAAACCCGTGACGGTGATATACGCAATGCCATTGCTCGCCTCTTGGGATCACGATCCTTGCGCTGGCGCAAAGAACTATCACAAGTAAACAAATATCCTATGATCATGAATTACTACGAAAGAAACCAGGCTTTTATCTCCACCGACCTGATCATCGCAGATGTCCTTAATCGCTGGCCAGAGACCATTCCCGTATTTTTGAGATATAAATTGGACTGCGTCGGTTGTGACATGGCACTTTTTGATACCCTGGCTGACGCTATTCGCATTTACCAACTGCCGCCTCAACAATTCCTCAACGATCTCCAGCAGGCCATCCAATGTTCGGGCAAAGAAGAACATGGATAAACCCTGTTACTTTTGTTTGCGCCAGCGCAAAGACATACCTCATATATCCAGATATCCTTAGACGATGAAGTCCTAATCTTATTGGCATGGAGGATCAAATGATTTTTAACTTTCGTTGCAAGACCTATCCCATCCTAATTGTCCTTTTCTTGTTAACCGCGCTATCTCTGGCGGCCTGTGGTGGTTCCAACAAGCCTAATGCGGTCAGCAATCAGGCTACCACGCCAGAGCCCGAGACCGCGCCCAGCATTGTTCGCAACCCGGATGATCTACCCGCGCCGATTGGAGATCGCCCACCTCAAAGCCTGCGGGTTGATCTTGAGACCACTGAAGTCAAGGGTCAGTTAGCCAATGGAACCACTTATACCTATTGGACCTTCAATGGTACAGTCCCCGGTCCATTTATCCGTGTACGCGTTGGCGACACGGTGGAACTCCATCTAAAGAACAACACAACCAGCACAGTACCCCATTCTATTGATCTGCACGCGGTCACAGGTCCGGGCGGTGGCGCAGTCCTTACCCAAACACCCCCTGGACAGGAAACCTCCTTCACCTTTAAAGCGCTGAACCCCGGGCTCTATGTTTACCATTGCGCTACTCCCATGGTGGCTCATCATATCGCCAACGGAATGTACGGCTTGATCCTGGTTGAGCCAGAAGGAGGTTTGCCTCCCGTGGACCGGGAATTCTATGTGATGCAAGGAGAAATTTACACTGACGCCCCATATGGCCAGGTAGGACACCACAATATTAGCCTGGACAAACTCAAAGCCGAAACCCCGGAATATGTGGTTTTTAATGGCGCAGTGGGAGCATTGACCGAAGAACACCCTCTAAAAGCCAAAGTAGGTGAGACCGTGCGCATTTTCTTCGGCGTTGGCGGTCCAAATCTCACTTCATCTTTCCACGTGATTGGCGAGATCTTCGACCGTGTGTTTGATCAGGCATCATTGACCTCTTCACCGCTCACCGATGTTCAAACCACGCTGGTCCCGGCTGGTGGGGCAACCATGGTGGAATTTAGCCTCGAGGTGCCTGGAAGATATATCCTGGTGGATCACTCCTTGTCTCGGTTGGAGCGAGGCCTGGCCGGTTACCTGATCGTTGAGGGGCCAGATAATCCAGATGTATTCAGGTCATCAAAATAAGCCAGTAATCACCCCAGTAGAAGGCCCGATGAGGCATCGGGCCTATTCTCACACCCCAATCTCAGGAATTTAGCATGCCGACTCCCTATCATTTCATCCCCCACCTTGTAGAGCAAATACCCGATATACAGCCTGATAGCATTATCAGCCGCACGATTTATCAGGATGAGCAGATAAAAGCCGTATTGTTCGCTTTTGCCCCAGGACAAGAACTATCTGAACATACCGCCTCTGTACCCGCCATCATCCATATCCTGGAGGGGGAAGCCCGCCTTACATTGGGGCAAGACACCTACGAAGTCCAGGCTGGCGCCTGGGCGCACATGCCGGCGAATCTTCCTCACAGTATTGAAGCGAAAAACAAAACCACGATGTTGCTCCTGATGCTAAGAGGGAAATAGGCATGAACTTAGGTCGTGTGCGCCTTCCACTCCTGGCATTGGCTATGATCTCCCTCATAAGCGCTCTTTGGGCAGGTTGGATTCGCCTAGGTTGGAACTGGCCTCCGCTCCAACCACGCCTGCCTGGAGTGCACGGGCCTCTAATGATCACTGGCTTTCTGGGGACGCTCATCGCATTGGAACGAGCTGTGGCCTTGAAAAAGACCTGGATGTATGCTGCGCCATTATTAAATGGTTTTGGTGGGCTGGTTTTAATCACCGGTTGGAACGACAGCTTAGGAGCGCTGCTGGTTAGCGCTGGCAGCCTGGGGTTGGTCCTCATTTTTATCTATATCCTGCGCCAAGTCACTGCGTCCTATACAATCACGATGGCGTTAGCAGCCCTTGTCTTTTTCATTGCCAATGTCATCTGGATGTCAGGTTGGTCCATTCCTCGCCTTGTGCCCTGGTGGTGTTCTTTCCTGATTCTCACCATTGCCGCAGAACGGTTAGAATTAGGACGTTTACTACGGCTATCGAGGCGCGTGCAACAAGCCTTCAACCTGAGCCTGTTGGTCACCTTCGCAGGCTTGGGGATGACCTTTTTCTCGCACGATTGGGGCACACGCCTGGTTGGCCTAGGATGGCTTAGCCTCGCCGTTTGGCTGATCAGGAACGACATCGCCCGTCACACGATCCGTCAGCGAGGATCGCCGCGTTTCATCGCCATTTGCCTGCTCCTGGGATACATCTGGTTGGGTTTCGGCAGCCTGCTCGGTGTCATCTCGGGAGGTATGGCTGCTGGCCCTAATTATGATGCTTATGTGCACAGCGTTTTGCTTGGTTTTGTCATCTCTATGATCTTCGGCCATGCTCCCATCATCTTTCCCGCGATTCTGCATAAGCCGATAGCCTATACACCCTTCTTCTATGGGCATCTCTCTTTGCTCCATATTTCACTATTACTTCGCCTATTAGGCGATTTAATCGCATTTGCCCCCTTACGCCTATGGGGAGGCCTCATGAACGGTATTGCCATTTTATTATTCCTGGCAACCACCGTAATCATCATCAGGCGAGGGCAGTCTGCCACGCCCACAAGTTCAAGTCTGCGAACCCTGCTCTAGATGGAGACTACTATGCGCATATTGGCGATCATCTCAGGTGAATATGGCGCCCGTCATGTAGAAAACATCCGCAAACATGGCCCAGCAGAATGGCGTATAGAAGTCTGGCGAGCGCCTACCACTTTTCCCATGGTGATAGACTACCCCGAGGAATTCCTGCCCGCGAGCCTTCCCTCAGCCGATCTGATCCTTTCATTTGCCGAACATCGAGGCGTAGCCGAACTACTCCCCGAAATCGCTAAGATGAGCGGCGCGCAGGCGGTCATTGCCGCCGTGGACAATGAGAACTGGTTGCCACGTGGATTAGCGCGCCAACTGCGGGAATGGCTGGAGAAGATGGGTGTAGCCTGCGCTACGCCGAAACCGCTGTGTTCACTCACAGACCATGATTTCGGGGTGACCCGCAGGCAAAGGATTTCGTATCATAGCACCTTCATCCGCGAATTCGCTATGTATTTCGGACAGCCACAACTCAATATCACCGTTGACCCCGAGTCCAGGCTAATCGTCGCTGTCAAGGTGCAACGCGATGCTGTTTGCGGTTGCGCACGCTATGTCGCTGAAAGGCTGGTAGGCCTTTGTGTAGACGAAGCCGAGGAAAAAGCAGGGCTCCTTCACCATCATTATCCCTGTCTGGCAAGCATGGGCAAAGACAGTGACTTCGGGGATACGCTGATGCACGTCTCTGGCAATTTGCTCAAAGACAACGTCGGCGCGCAGGTTAAACCTTTCAAACATATTCAGTATATTGCTCCAGGCAGACGAAGTGAGTAATTATGCCACCTCTCACCCGCTGGTTTATCAAATCCTCGCTTATCTTTTTGGTTGGCGCCTTCCTGGTGCGCCTGTATCAGTCTATCGCCAGCCAACTAGGAGGCTCGCCCCTGGTGGCGGCGCTAGGGCCGGTCTATTTCCACACATTTTTAGTGGGCTGGATTACGCAATTGATCTTCGGTGTGGTGTTCTGGATGTTCCCCAAATACACCATGGAAAAGCCAAGCGGATCTGAGACCCTGGGCTGGTTCACATTTTGGCTGCTTAACGCAGGATTGATCCTGCGTGTTGTGACCGAACCTCTCAACACACTTAACCCGGGGTCTGGATGGGGCTGGCTACTGGCAGCCTCAGCCATCCTTCAGTGGCTGGCAGGTCTGGGATTTGTTCTCAACACATGGATTCGCGTCAAGGAAAAGTGAGATGCCGCGCCTGAGCGTTCTCTTTATCCGTACAGGACTGGTTTATCTGGCAATTGGCTTCACTTTCGGGGGCATCTTACTCTTCAACAAAGGAATTCCCATCTTTCCGGCTTCATGGGCGCTTTTGCCAGCCCATATCGAACTCCTGCTCATTGGGTGGACTCTGCAACTGATCATGGGGGTTGCCTTCTGGATTCTGCCGCGTTTCAGCCGCCCTCCTGCGCGGGGCAAAGAGTTCCTGGCTTGGTTGTCTTATTACCTATTGAACCTGGGAGTATGGTTGGTAATCTCGAGCTCCCTCTTCCCCCAATGGAACGGGATGACAACCCTGGGGCGATTGGCAGAAACCGTCGCAGCCGCGGCTTTTGCCCTCCATGCCTGGCCGCGCATCAAGCCCCTGGGCGCGGGCTGAATCAGGCCGCAGGAGGTAAGACTTGCGTCCGCTTTTCGCGGTGCAATTGATGGCGGTATTGATAGAGCAACCCTAAAGAAGTCAATACCGCGAGCAGCGCCCTCAGGCTGACCATGAGCACCATCACGAAACTCAGCAAACTGGCAGCGATGATCAACATAGTTTGTTGATTGTCCATGCCCGCTCGGGCTTTTGGCGTGAACTGTGCCATCAGCCTATGCCGTAAATCCCGCACGAAATCGGGCCGTGGCATAACCGGGGTAAACATCTCTTCCAGGCGAGTTTCAACCTCACCTAGATTGCTCATCCTCTCTTTAAGTGATGCGATCATCCTCTTCATCTTGAACCATCTCCATCTGATACGCTCTCATTGCTATCATCACCTTTTACCTCGAACTCCGTTGTCTGATGAACGTTCCCTATCAGGCTCAACTTCTCGAATTTATCTCGCAAATCCAATAATGTACGATGATATAGACTTTTAATGGCTCCTTCCGAGCGGCCCATGATCTGACCGATCTCCGCGTTGGATAAATGCTCGACAAATTTAAGGATCAATAGTTGTTGCCGCTCTGGGCTCAAACCACGCAGGACAACGAATAAGCGTTCTCTTTCTTCCCACTGGACGAGTTCGTGCTCCGGGTGGCTACTCAGTTGCCTTCCACGTATCCCCTCTTCCAACGGGATCTCTTTTCGTCGGCTGTGATCACGATGCCAATTGGCGACCAGATTATGGGCAATACGATATAACCAGGCTGAAAACGGCAGGCCTCGATCGCGGTAATTGCCAATATGCCGCATGGCACGATAGAAGACGCGCGCGGTCAGGTCTTCGGCATCGTACGGATTACCAACACGGTAATATATATAGTTATAAATGCGCCCTACATAGCGCTCATAAAGAACGCCAAACGCTTCGCTATCTCCCTGTGCGGCTTGGGCTAACAATGTCTCATCACTGAGTTCTTGCACCGGCTACCCTCACCGGCAGGGTTTATTTACTATAACCCTGCACACTTAAAATAGTTTCTTTTGAGTATATCACGATTACAAAATCGTTAGTATCATGATATAATATGAGCGCGGGGATGATCGGTTTCGACGGGAGAGGCTGTCCCCGAATTGCGAGCCGATAGGCGCCGATATCGTTAAATCAGCGCAAAAAATAAGTGCCAACCGCACTGCTTACGCTGCTCTGCCCCTCGCTGCATAAGCGAGAGCGCTGAGCGGTCGGCCCTCTGAAGTAGGGCCGCGTCTGCCTACCCCGTCCTCCGACCGGAGGTAGAGCGGGCGTGACAAAGTCGGAGTGCCGCACACGACGCCGCTAACTGTGCGAAAGAGGGGCTTTCGGGTCCCAGCGGCTGGCGTGGGGAGGTCCCTTGTCGGTTGAGGCACCCTGCGCGAGATCAGTCAACCGAATACGCTCGTAGAGATTCGCGGGACGAATCTTTCGGACGGGGGTTCGAATCCCCCCATCTCCACCATAGAGACCCTGGAAAACAAAACGGGGTCTCAAACTTTTATTACCAATCCCTTCAAATAACTCCCCTCGGGAAAATTCAGGGCTATGGGATGATCAGCATCTTGATGTAGTCGCCGCACAATGCGCGCTTCCACTCCAGCATCCAAGGCTGCGCCAGCCACGATCTTCTGAAAGAGTTCTTCGCTCACCCCTCCAGAACAAGAAAAGGTCACCAACAAGCCCCCTGGGCGCAGCAATTTAAACGCCAGCAAATTAATATCCTTGTATCCACGCGCCGCGCGCTGCGCTTGAGCCTCAGTGGCAGCAAATTTGGGTGGATCCAGCACAATCAAATCGAAACGACGGCCTCGATCGCGCAACTGACGTAAAACCTGAAATACATCGCCTTCCCACCATTGGATGCGCTCGGAAGCCAGCCCGTTGAGGGACAGATTTCGCTGAGCCAGACCTATAGCCTCCGATGAAGCCTCCACTGCCAGCACTGAAGCCGCTCCTCCGGCGAGGGTAGAGAGAGCAAATCCACCCGTGTAAGAGAAACAATCCAGCACCTCACGTCCCTGGGCGATTTCACCCACAAAAGCACGATTAGCGCGCTGATCCAGGTAAAATCCGGTCTTGTGCCCATGACGCACATCCACCCAATACTTCAGGCGACCTTCTCTTATCTGCAACAAATCCGCTGGCTCTGCTCCCCGTAAGCCTCCGCTCCGGGGCGATAGCCCTTCTAATGCGCGCACATCTACATCCGAACGTTCAAAAATACAATAACCAGGAAAGAGTTCCAATAGCGTGTCTGCTATCACCTCTCGCCAACGTTCTGCCCCCGCGCTCAGGCACTGCATAACTAATGTTCCCCCATAACGATCAACGATTAATCCGGGCAACCCATCCGATTCGCCGTGCACCAGACGACAGGCGTTGGTACCTAATTGTGACCCAGAGTCATCACCCTCTCGCCCACGGTCAAGCGTAGCCTCAGGGCTGAATAACCCTAAATCCAGGCGCAGAGCCAGGGCTCGTTGTAATCTATTTCGAAAAAACTCCGCTCCGATGGCTTCCTCGCGCTCCCAGGTCCAAATGCGCACTTGGATTTGCGAATGCGGGCTATAGGCGCCCTGTGCCAGGAAATTCCCCTCTGAATCAAAGACCTGAACCGTATCCCCTGCTTCGATATACCCTCGAAGGCGAGCAATGGCACCCGAAAAAATCCACGGATGCCGCCGCAGGACGGATTTCTCACGCCCTGGCTTTAAATAAACCTCGCCCATAACTAATCGTGACTACGAATTGACCCAGTAACGATTTCGCCTAGGGGATTAGGCCCACTTTTTTCCCCGCCGCCTCGATGATATCCATCGCCTGTTCGATCTCATGCGGCTCATGAGCAGCGGTCACTGTAGCCCTCAAGCGTGCCAGGCCGGGTGGCACAGCGGGAGAAACAACCGGTAAGATAAAGATGCCCTGTCGCTGAGCTTCAGCGGTCATTTGGAACGCACGCTCATCACTACCACACAACACTGGCACAATAGCGGTTTCTGTATTCATCGTATCAAAACCGCGTTCCTTTAACCCAAGGATGAATTGGTGAGTATTGGCATTTAATTTTTCCACACGCCAAGACTCATCTAAAATCACCTCAAAAGCAGCCTTGGCAGCCGCTGCCTGGGCTGGCGGCAGTGCAGCCGAGAAAATATAGGCCCGACTGGCATGCCGTAGATACTCGATCAATTCTTTTTTCCCCGCCACATATCCCCCCACTGAAGGGATGGTCTTGCTCAGCGTCCCCATTTTAATGTCAATCGTGCCTGGCATGCCGAAGTGTTCTTCAATGCCCCGCCCTGTTTTCCCCAGAACACCTACCGAGTGGGCTTCGTCAATCATTAACCAGGCGTTATATTTTCGGCACAACTCCACCATCTTGGGAAAGTTAATAATGTCGCCGTCCATGCTAAACACCGAATCGGCGATCACCAGTTTCGTCGCTTCAGGCCCGGCCTGTTGCAGACGTTGTTCCAGGGCTTCCATATCATTATGGCGAAAGCGTAAGAATTTTGCCCCCGACATGATACAACCATCCACGATGCTGGCGTGGTTTAATTTGTCACATATCACATAATCCCCTCTTCCGACCAGCGTGGACACAACGGTTAAGTTAGTTACATAACCAGAAGAAAAAGTAATTGCGGCCTCGGCTTCCTTAAATTCAGCAATCTTTTCTTCTAATTCGCGATGCAGGGTGAGGCTTCCCGCCAGAGTGCGCACGCCGTGGGTGGCTGTCCCATAACGATCTATAGCCTCTTTAGCGGCAGCGTTGATGCGCGGGTGCCCAACCAGACCCAGATAACTATAAGAGGCATACATCCCCATCTCGCGCCCGTTGACCAACACCCGCGCTCCCCCGCGTAATTCGGAGATTGGCTGATTATAGAAATAAAGTTGGTGCTCCTTGATGAAGTTTACCCTCTCATTCATCGCTCGAATACGTTGAGCAATGGTGTCGTTGTTCCAGCCTTCCATGTAGCGCTCCCTTCGTTATAAAATCTCTCCGGTAAGGCGGCGTAGCCCGTTTTCATCAATGATTGGCACACCCAGGGTGCGGGCTTTCTCCAATTTAGAGCCCGGGTTTTCACCCACGACGAGGTAACTGGTCTTCTTACTGACCGAATCTGTCACTTTGCCCCCGTAAGATTCAATATATGCCTTAACCTCATCCCTGGTGAAACCCGAAAGGGTTCCGGTAACCACGAACGTAAGGCCTTCCAGCACACGTGGCTTTTCCTTCTCAGCAAGCACCTCTCTGGGCCAAACACCAGCTGCCTTCAATTTTTGTAAAACTTGCTGGTTGGCTGGGCGTGAGAACCAGTCCACAATAGCCTGAGCAATGTTTGGACCAATCCCCTCCACGTTCTGCAGATCTTCTAGAGTGGCTCGCGAGAGTAAATCCAAATCTGGGAAAGCCTTCGCCAGGTCGGCGGCGATCACTTCTCCTACCCCGCGAATGCCCAATGCAGTGATCAATCGGGATAAAGGCCGAGTTTTAGATGTTTCAATGGCTTGTAACAAATTATCCGCTTTTTTATCAGCAAACCCTTCGAGTTTGAGCAAATCTTCCCGCCTTAACGAATAAAGATCGGCCACATCTCGCACTAACCCTGCCTCAACCAGTTGTTCCACGATTTTAATCCCTAAACCAACGATATCCATAGCCCCGCGGGAAACGAAATGCTCCAGATTGCGCACCAGTTGGGCAGGGCAGGTAGCATTGACGCAATACCAGGCAACCTCACCTTCGAAGTGCGCTACGGGTTGACCGCAGGCAGGGCAAACCTGTGGGGGAGTAAAGACGCGCTCCTCGCCAGTGCGGGCGGCAACCACCGGTCCAATCACGTAGGGGATAACATCTCCTGCGCGTTTCACTGCCACCCGATCACCAATGCGAATATCCTTTTCAGCAATGTAATCAAAGTTGTGCAGTGTGGCTTGCTTAACGATTACACCCCCAATCTCCACCGGCTCCAGGATGGCATAGGGCGTCAGCACACCCGTGCGACCTACGTTCACGCCTATATCAATCAACTTTGTTGTCACTTCCCGTGCGGGGAACTTAAAAGCCAGCGCCCCTCTCGGATCCTTTCCTACGAAGCCCAAATCCTCTGCCAGGCTAAGGTCGTTGATCTTGATCACGATGCCATCTGCCTCATAGGGCAATTGATCGCGCCGTTTGACCCATTCCTGATAAGCGGCGATCACCTCCTCCAGAGTGCGATAATAAGTACTCTCAACCACTGGGAAACCGAGGGCATGCAAGAGCGCCAACGTCTCCAAATGGGTCTTTGGCAAATCTCCTTCTCCGGCCACAATGGCGTACGTCAATAAAGTCAATGGGCGTGAGGCAGTCAAAGCCGGATCCAACTGGCGCAAGGAACCCGCTGCAGTATTACGAGGGTTGAGATAAGTCTTCTCTCCCGCTTCTTCCAGACGGCGGTTGAGTTCTTCGAAATCAGCCAGAGTAATGAAGACCTCACCACGCACGACTAGATAAGGCGGGGGCGCTGGACCATCAGGTGCGACAGGCAGCCTCAACGGCAAAGCGCGAATGGTCTTCAAATTGTTGGTGATGTCCTCACCGATCTCACCATCACCGCGCGTTGCCCCTTGCACAAAGACACCCTGGCGATAGTGTAAGACCACGGTCAAACCGTCAATCTTGGGTTCGACTACGAAGTCCGCCTGAGCCACACGTTGGTCAAGTTTCAAAATACGCTCATACCAGGCATACACATCTTCTACAGTGAAGGCGTTACCCAGACTTAAGATTGGAGCCGGATGGCGCACTTTGACAAATTTTTCCGAGGGCGCTGCACCCACCCGTTGAGTGGGAGAGTCTGGGGTAATCCACTCTGGATGTGCTGCTTCTATCTCGCGTAGTTCCTTTACCAGTTGATCATACTCATAATCGCTGATGATAGGGGAATCCAAAACATGATAGCGGTAATTATGATAATGAATCTCACGGCGCAATTGCTCAAGCCGCTGGCGCAGCCTTTCGAGTTCCTGGACGTTTTCCATAGCCATCTGACACCAGATACCCAGATTATAAGCAGGATAAGTTAAAGGATTGAGGTTGGATCATCTGCGCTCCGTCGCCGGGAGACTTTGATCTTCTAGAGCAGAGATAAGAACCAAAATGAGCACAATCCAGACCAGGTCGGCCAAAAAGAGATGCACCAATTGCATCCATAGCGGAGCCAGCAGGATCAGATTTAACAATCCTGCCCCTAATTGAATAAGTATAATCAAACTCAGCCAGCGCGCAAGGCTTTGTGTACGCCGCTGGCGACGCCGCAAGCGGATATAACCCGCAGCCAGGATAAGATAACTCCCAACGACTGCGGCGAGCGTGGGGTGTAAAAGGCGTAAGCGCAGCAAAAAATGAGATGAGGGGGAAAAATCCAGAAGGAACCCCTCCGCCAGGGTACGGGCGGGGAACAATGTGTCGCCTAGAGCAGCCAGAGCGCCGCTAGCCCCAACGGCTAAGGTGCCTAGTAACCCAAGAACCCCAACCACTACCAGGCTACTCTGCCTTTGCATCTTAAATCCATTCCCACCGCTGGCCCACCACGCCGTCAGCACAAGCGAACCCAGGAGCATGAAGGTGTTTAAAAGATGCACCACAATCGAGATCGCACGGCCGGATGAGGCATCAGAGGCTACCCATTCAAAAAGGACCAAACCCGCTCCGATTAAGGCTTCGGTCACAATAAAGCAGCCCGTTAGAAGCGCCCCTGTCCGAACCAGATGTCCTTTGGGATAAGCACGCCAAGCCCAAAGCAGCATACCCATCACCAGCAAGAAAGCCAGACCGCTGCTGAGACGGTGGGTAAATTCGATTAAAGTTTCAATTTGCGGGCTGCGTGGGAGCACCTCTCCATTGCACAACGGCCAATGGCTGCCACACCCTGCCCCTGAGCCTGTGGCGCGCACATACGCCCCCCATAGAATAACCAACAGGTTATAGGCGAGAACGAACCAGGTAAATCTAGCAAAAAGGGGCAACCGTGGATGTGCTACCCCAAAACTGAACTCCATTACGGTTTTGGATTTTTCTCTCAATTTGTTCCCTTGTTCACGAAGAATAGCCGTTCCCAGACAGTCGCTATTATAATTAACAAACCACACTTTCGGCGATTTCGTTTTCTGCAACCTTGAAACAACTTTCAATCATGGTGCAATACTTACATTGAAAGGCGGATGAGATGGATGATCCAAAGATCATCGTTTATGGGACAGACTGGTGTGGAGATTGTCGGCGCGCACGTCACTTTCTCGATCGGCATCAGGTAGCCTATCAATGGATCAATATTGATCGCGACCGAGAGGCAGAGCAATTCGTGCTTAAGACCAATCAAGGCCTGCGTCGCGTTCCCACAATCGTCTTTAGCGATGGCTCAATCCTGGTAGAACCGACAAATGCCCAACTGGCGGAGAAGTTAGGCATCCCTTTCGAGTACCCCGTTTGACAACGCTTATGGCCCACCGGGCCATTCCGCCGCCCCTCATTCAGGGCACTGGATTTCGAGGTAATTCAACCAACTTTCGACTTCTCTGACGACCTGTTGTCCTAAGTCTGCTCCAACCCAGGCAACATAAGGCGCAGTGTAACGATCCAGGATAAAGAGCATCGCACTGTCCGGCGTAGCATTGAATATCTGAGCTGCATAAAGGCGGTGAACCTTCTTTAACTCATCCGCAAGCACAGGAAAAGGGAGACCTGCGACGAGAGCATCTTGAGACAGGGCTTCGACTGAATCCGGCAGAACCGCCAAAATCTTCGCGTCTAAGTCGGCATAATTGTTAAAGCGGGTAGATAATTCAACCAACCTCTGCCAGCACAGTGTACAAGTGCGGATGCTATGAGCAAAGAAAAGCACGAGATTGTTCTTCCCTCGCCAATCGTGTAAGCACAAAGCCTTTCCCCCCACTGCCGGCAGGCAAAAATCCTGCATAGGCATATTTCGGTCATCCTCATCAAATCTGATCCACATTAGTTTAATTCTATCAGGAAGAGCCAGGTTTATAATATGCATGTTTTTTTAGCAGGCTTCCCCTGCTCCTCTCTCTTCTCGGAATAAGTGCTGCCTAAAAAGGGTAACGAAGTGCGTTATAAAAGACGGTTCAATGACAGCAAAAATCTTAGTTATCGAAGATGAGCCCGCCCTACAGGAAACTCTGGTATATAACCTGAATCGCCAGGGATACACCGTTGAGGTTGCAGGTGATGGAGGCGCAGCGCTGGAAGCAGCCCGCCGCTTAAGCCCCGATTTAATCGTTCTCGACCTCATGCTTCCTGTGCTCGACGGCTTCGAGGTCTGCCGCATCCTCAGACAAGAGATGAATGCTCCCATCATCATCCTTACCGCCCGCGATGATGAAATTGATCGTGTCCTGGGATTGGAGTTAGGCGCTGATGATTACCTGACCAAGCCGTTTAGCATGCGCGAACTCCTGGCACGGGTGAAAGCCCAATTGCGCAGAATTCGGCTGATCCGTCAAGAATTCGAAGCCGAAGCCCAAATCACATCCGATGTGCTCCACCTTGGAAATTTAACTCTGGATTTAAATCGTCACCAAGCATTTCTGGACGAGCAGCCTTTAAGCCTTAAACCCAAAGAATTTGAACTCTTAACCTATTTTGCCCACCATCAAGGGCAGGCTCTATCCAGAAGCACGATCCTCCATCAAGTTTGGGGCTGGGATTATACTCTTGGCAGCCGCACCGTGGATGTGCATGTGCGCTGGCTGCGGCAGAAGATAGAACCAGACCCTGCTCATCCCACGCGTATTGTCACAATTCATGGCCTTGGCTATCGTTTTGAAGGATAAGCCCTGCCTCCTATGCGCAAACGCATCCTGGTCCTATGCCTGCTCTTGATTACCCTCGCCATCTTGATTTGGGGATTTCTTTCATTTTATTTAACCTCCCAAATTAGCAAATCCTTACCCTCTGCAGAGGCACAGATACAACAATCATATTTGCGCCGAAGCATCTCCCTCACCCTCTTGTTGACCTTCCTGGTGTTCATCCCCTTAGTTGTTTGGGTTTCGGATAGAGCCGTGCAACCCCTACGGCGAGTAATACATCAAGCCTCGCTTGTTATCCAAGATCATCTAACTGACTCTGCAATAACCGTAAAAATGACAGATGATCTTCACCTGCTGAGGCGCTATCTTAATATCTTGGTGGATCAACTTCATACCTTCCAAACGCTATCAGCCACTGAAAGCGGGCGCTACCATGCCCTCCTTGAGGCCACTAATGATGCCATGATCCTGGTGGACGAGCAGGGTCTTGTGCAGACAATAAACACCGCTGCAGAAAGATTGTTCAGCCTGCGTCGCGAATATGTTCAGGGTCGCTCGCTTGCAGAGAGCCTGCGACATCATCAGATCGTCGAACTATGGCGGAACTGTCAGCGAATGGGGAGAGCACAAACTGCCATGATCGAGACCTCCGCGCCTCGCCTATACCTGCAAGCCTCCGCGCATTTAATTTCTCCCCATCCCCCATTCGAAACGCTCTTGGTCTTCCAGAATCTGACACGCCAACGATACCTGGAAACCGTGCGGCGGGATTTCGTCAGCAATCTCTCCCATGAACTGCGCACGCCATTGGCTTCCCTCAAAGCTCTAACCGAAACCTTACAAGAGGGCGCCCTGGAAGAGCCCCAAACCGCCAGACACTTTTTAAAGCGTATGGAAGCCGAGGTAGACGCATTAACGCAGATGGTAGCTGAACTGCTTGAACTGTCGCGCATCGAGTCAGGTAAAGTTTCCCTCCAAATGGAGCCGATTTCCCCTCTGGAAGTGTTGCTTCCAGCGGTTAATCGGATGCACGTACAGGTCGAGAGGGCTGGCCTGAAATTGGAGACGGATTATCCTGAAAGTCTACCCCTCATATTGGCGGATGCGCCTCGGCTGGAGACGGTGATTGTAAATCTGCTGCATAACGCGATCAAATTTACACCCGCGGGCGGGATGATACAGGTCGGCGTCAAACGGGTGGAGGAAGAAGACCACCATGCGGTTATATTCTCTTTTCGCGATACAGGGGTAGGTATATCCGCGGAGGATTTGCCGCGCATCTTTGAGCGCTTCTACAAAGCGGATCGAGCCCGTGCCTCCAGTGGAACCGGCCTCGGCCTAGCCATTGCGCGCCACATTGTTGAAGCCCATGGGGGAAAAATCTGGGCTGAGAGCACTCAAGGCCAGGGGAGTACTTTTTACTTCACAATCCCGCTCAGCAAATCTCAACCCCTCTCTCCATAATATTCCTCTTTTTTTACCAAAGATTCTCAATCCCTTAACTATCTCTTCAAGTCAATAAGAAGGGCTTGTGATATTCTTAACAGGCTCATTTGGGGCTGCCGGGATTCTATGGGCCGGGAGTAGATCATTATGGTTGGACCTAACTTTTTTGTAACTTGCGAAGATGTAAGCTCAGTGCCTTTAATTGAAGAATATACTCTTACTGAAGCGAAGCCCCGTCTGTAGAAGACCATACATTGAACCCCACATCAGTAAGACAGGTGCATTGATTGGATGTTATCACACACAAAATACAAACGATCAACCCTTCGCAATGTATCGTTATTCTTCTTCGCCTTGACGCTTTGGGTATTGTTTTATCACTTGTACTGGCGTCCATCTCGCGCTCTGGCGAGTCTCTACAACGACTCGACGGCACCCCAGGCAGAATTCAGTGGCTGTGGTGGCCCAAGCGTCTCGTCAATTAACAGCGAATTCGAGCAGATGGTGGTCGAATTGGTTAATGCAGAACGTGCCCGTGCAGGATTGCCTCCCCTCAAACGCGTCTCCTCCTTAAACGATGCAGCCCGTTACCATGCGGCCGATATGAATCACGATGGTTACTTCAACCATGACACCTATGATCGCAAAAACGGCGACCTGGTTTATACATGCCAATGGTACACGCGGATTACAAACTATTACTCGAATATGAATGGACTGGGAGAAAATATTGCGGTAGGCTACACCTCACCTCAGAATGTGATGAACGCCTGGATGAAGAGCGATGGACATCGAGCAAATATATTGAATCAAGGGTTTTGGGAGATCGGCGTAGGCTTCTACAGCGGCAATTATTGGGTGCAAGACTTTGGCAGACGTTCAGGCGTATACCCGCTGGTGATCAATCAAGAGGCAGCCCAGACCGATGCGCCACAAGTCACATTATACATTTACGGCGATTGGACAGAGATACGCCTGCGCAATGACGACCTGCCCTGGACAGATTGGCAACCTTTCCAAAACATCCTCTCCTGGCAACTGCCCAATGCTAGAGGTGAGCATACCGTCACAGCAGAAATGCGCTCAGGTTCGAGAAGCGTTACCAGCAGCGACTCGATCTTCTTAAATAGTGCGTCCATACCCCAATTGGGTAACCTGCCCGAGCAAGTGACGATCATCTATAGTAATGTGGACCATCAGTTTATGCCTTCCATCGTTCAACTTAAACCCCTTAACACCGGAAATGGTGACGATCGAAATTATTTGATCTCGACGGTCGCGCCGACTTCTTCCAATTTCTTTT
>JBBILY010000063.1:0-16312 GCA_037444705.1 Chloroflexota bacterium
AGTTCGTATTTACCACTGGCATCACAAGGGGCACCCGTGCTGCCACAGGCGACCGGCGCATAGAGGTTAACGGTGAGCCCTGGAATTCCCACCGCCCAGGGTTCAATAGCCTGGTAGCGGGGATCCAACTCGTTACGCGTGGTGTCATAGAAAACCGAGCCGGCAATGCCCCCATTTGTGCCCGCTGCGTAGGGTTTTACGCCCCAGTCCACCCGCGCCGACTGGCCTATAACCGGCATCACCCCAACATCCACACTGTTGCCCAGGATGGTTGTCTCCTCGGGCTGGTTGAAGACCTGGTATGTAATGCCTGTGGTGTAGTATGAATCCAGATAAGCCTCCATGATGATCCACTGGTTGAGCGGATACACATTTTCTAACTCATAGGATCCATCCGGCCCGGTGGTGGTAAACACTGCGCCGCGGTCCATCTCGGAATTCTCACGCCGGCGCATCAAAATGGGAAATTCGCTGACCCCATGTTCTCCCGGGTCCATTTTTCCGTTCTCATTCTCATCCATGAAGACATGGCCATGCAGGGCAGTCCACCAACCGGTCAGGAACAACACCCCAAGGTCCACCACTTCGCCATTGCGCACCGAAACCTGAACCCAGTCGAAAATATACAGGTTAGGATCATCCCAATAGGAGAGGAAATAATCCCCATCGGGTACGTTCGGAATGCGGAAACTGCCATCCGCATTGCCGCGACCAATCCAGACTGCGGTATCTCCACCCTGGAGGTCTGCCAGAGCCACCCAAGGGCGGTCAATGGGGTGGGAGATCTTAGAGCCGGCGAAGCCGCCCCACAGGTTGCCCGAATAGGGCAAACCCCCAGCGAAAGGCACATACACCTCTGCTGCCGCCACCACACCACGAATTTCGCCCGTCACCGAAGTGTCGGTCAATAGATTGGTGGGGCGCACAAAGCCGAAGATAGTCACCGGGAAGGCCTCGCCCGCATGCACAAATTCAGTGTCGTAACCGGTGTTTCCTTCCATGACCCAGGTGTCCCAGGGTTTATTGCCTTCCAGGGTAGTCGTTTGCGTCCAATCACTGCCATCCGGCGGCACCACCCAGGCTTCAAAGCGGTTGGTGCTCACGTTCGGGATGACGATATCCCCATTTTCATCGCTGACGCATTGCCCGCCTGTCCCCGGAATCGGCAGCGGGTTGCCTTCGCTATCGTAAAGATAACCGTGCAGTGTATTGGTGGCGGTGTAATACTGGGTGCATAAAGGATTGCCAAATATATCCGTAGTGACTTCCCCAGCCCAATCGCCGATATGCCCCACGAAACCCGCCAAGCCACGCTCTGCGGGAACATCTGGCGCGCTATTGGTGGGGGCATTGTCCTCGAAAACCTTGATGCGGATGGTTGCCGTCGGGAGTGGGTAGGGTTGCATAGCTACATCTACAACAGCCACCCCCGACCCAGGTGTGGTCTCTTCCATGGGCAGGGTGAACCACTGCCCGTCAATCTTAAAGTCGGGGGAACTCACCGAAATAAGATAATTGCCATCGGGCAAGGTCAGAGTCTGCGTAAGGTTTAAAGTCGTTTGATCCCCCTGAGTGACAATGGGGGCATGACTGGGCACAGCCATAATGCTCGGCCACTGACATAAGGCCGGATAAACCGGGTTAGGTGTGGTCTGGCTCTGATCCATGAAAGGCGAACAATCTGGATAACGAGGTTGGAACGGATCGCCTGTATTATCCAGATTGATGATGTAGTTGTATACGCTGATCGGGTCGCCAGCCTGGATGCCCACGGTCATGGTAATGGGAGTGCTGGGATCTTCACGCCAGTAGGGTTCTGTGCGCGCGCTGCGCACCCTGAGGGCAATCGTATTGGTCAACGCTTTTGGCGCCGCTGGGACTGGCTTGTGCTGAGGCGCGTTGGCGGCGATCACATTGCCCACGCCTGCCGGCAGCATACCCCAGGTCATCACTAGCAACAGCACCCAGCGTACCACAACGAACAAGACGGATTTTCTTTGGCTCATGTAGTTTTCCTCCTCATGAAACAACGGCAAAAAAGTCTGTATCGGCTTCCACGTGGACGAGCCTTTTCTCGTACACCTGCAAATGGTTATCGGCCAAACTCAAACACACCAGGCGCAGCCGGGGATAATGCATCGAAATATCCATCAAGATAGCGAGGTTGGTGAGCATGAAACTCTTCTCGGCGATAATCACATCCGGGCAGAAAGTCCTTACCGCCCGAATAAATTCGTCTATATGGTCACAACTCACCCCTCTGACCTCAAAATTACCCTGGGCAACTAAAAGGCTATGCAGCCCCGCGGTGAGCACACGTTCGCTTTCTGCAATTAGCACCTTTTTCCGCTTTTGTTGGGTATCCTGAAAAGAATTGGGCGATTGTCTCATAAACTCCCCTTGAATTTATTGGGTAATGCTATCATACAAAATCAAGCCCCCAAAGTCTATAAACCATCGTCACCCTATTGGTTCTAAAATGAGACTATTTTTATCCCCCCTTTGACCCCTATGGACTAGTCCGAGGTCTAGAAGATGACTAGAATAATTGACCCATGCCCCGCACCATGTGACCTTTGTCCTTAAAACCATAGGGGCGACCGTTCAGGTCCCCCCTATGTGGTCAGAATAGCGTCACACCAGCGCCATGCAACCGAGATGCAGCGCGCAAAAGGCTCGCCCGTTGGTTCTTGGGGCAAGCCGCTAATATGTCAACCCTGCTTAGAAACTGCGCTGAAATTAAGGCCTTAAACCATATCGCTCAGCAAAGCGCATCAACTCCCGCCGATTGGAGAGATTTAATTTCTTCAGGATACTATGGATGTGGTTTTTCACCGTGTTCTCGGAGATGTACAGGCGTTGTGCGATTTCGCGATTGGTGCTCCCTCTGGCAACTTCGCGCAGCACCTCTTGTTCCCTATCGGTCAATTGCTCCATCATCGTACGATCTCCCGATTGCGAAATCGAAGAAGTAGAGAAGGCATTGAGAACGCGGCTGGTCATCGCTCGCGAAAGTGGCGCTTCCCCCCGTTCCATACCACGCAAAGAGGCTAACAGCTTGGTGACAGGCAGATTCTTTAGCAAATAACCTCTAGCCCCGCTACGAATGGCAGCAAACAGGCGTTCATCTTCTTCGTGCACGGTCAGAAATACGATCCTGGTATCCGGCTTCTCTGCCAGAATCGCCTGGGTAGCCTCCAGCCCTGTGCCATCAGGTAGGCTGAAATCCATCAACACCACATCGGGTCGAAGGTTGCGCGCCATTTCAACCGCTTCCTCCACGCTACCCGCCTCGCCTAAAACTCGAAAATCGGGCTGGCTTTTGATTAAACTCGTCAACCCCTCACGGAAGAGGACATGGTCATCTACAATCAAAAGGTTGATCATACTCAAGTCCTGAGATTAGAGATTATTCAACCTGCCGAGGACAAAGTCAACTGGGGCAAGATCTACAACCGCGTCCTATCAAGTCTAATTCTTCACTTCAGAGGCCATCTTGGCCCCTGAATTTATCGGTGGATAATCATAGGGCACCTCCAGGCGCAAGTGGGTGCCCTGATTTAACTTCGAAGCAATCGTAATATGCCCATTTAGATCCCGAGCTCGTTCGTGCATGATCTGCAAACCATAGTGGCCCTCGGGAAGTTCAGCCTGGGTGTCGAATCCCACACCATCGTCAACCACTTCCAGACCCAAGCCAGTTTCCCCCCAATCACATATCACCCGCACGCTTTTAGCACGAGCGTGTCTCTCCACATTGTTTAAGGCTTCCCGATAAATATAGAGTATTTGCCGCTTCATCAGCGAGGGCAACGGGTGCGGCTCACCGCGCGCTTCAAAAAACACCTCCAGGTCAGCCCTGGCAGAGACCTGGCGGAGATGATCCAGCAAGGCCTGATTCAGGGCCAGGGCGTTTTCCGGCTTCAACTCCGCCAGAGTGTTGCGCACCTGATGATAGGCTTCGTTGGCGATTTCACGCATACGTTCCAATTCCACCCGGATAGCGGAAATCTCCCGCACGGAATCCCCATTGGAGAGTTGATCCAATTTCAGGCGCAGATATCCGATGCTTTGCCCCAGCGTGTCGTGCAGATCGCGCGCAATGCGCCGCCTTTCGACCTCAGCGGCTTCTTTCTGAGCCAGGGCCATCCTCTGCACCTGCAAGTTCTCAATGGCTAAGGTTATCTCCGGAGCAACGCTAAGCAGGGTCTTCACCTGCTGGGAATGCAAAGTTGGCTCACCAACAAAATGCAGATGGAGCAGAGCCAGGGTTTCATCCTGATGGACCAGAGGCAGACAAAAAGTGGTGTAGCGTTTGGGTATTTGTGCATCGGTGAAGCGTGCGCAGGGGGTCAGGAAGTGCGCCCTTGGCGAAGTCATTGCCCTGCAATGACGACAATCCAGACGAGGTACATCCGCCTGCCAGGCTGCCTGCCTGTGCCCTTCCTGTGCCCAAAAATCAGCCAGTTCATAGCGATCATGCTCGGCGTTATACACGCGCAAGGATGTGGCTGCTACCGGCAAAAACTTTTGTGGAAACTCGACAATGGTGCGCGTCAGTTCTTGCCAATCTTGAATCTGACTCAAGCGGTGGTTCAAGAAACGTTGCTGATCTAACTCGTAAACGACGCGCTCCCGTTCTGTCTGAGTGCGAAGCAGTATTTCAAGAATAAGGCCATAAGCCAAGGGGGAAAGGATGCCAAACAGCAGCACCTCTCGCCAGAGATGGGGATTCAAGGCGGCCGCCGCCAGCGTCCCGTGTTCCCCCATTTCTACCAGGATGACAATTACCCCGATGGCGATGACGAAAGCCCATCGCCATTTGAATAAAAATGGAGCCAATTTCCACTGACGAACTGTGCCTTTGCTCATCGCTCGTGTCCCCAAATCGGGATAATCCCTCCTCGGATTATCTTAATATACCATTAAGGGACTAGATCACGAAACAACTGTCAGATTTGTAAGTATTATTAATGCCGAAAGCATGGCTTTAACATCAAGGTTGTCAAGCGCTTCATGCGTGCACAGGGCTTCTCAACGTCGCCCTTAAACGGGTAATACAGGCATGAGTCTCTCATTCGCCCCCTATAAAAACAAGAAGCCGCCCCGAAGGACGACTCCTTGCAGCGCTGCGGCGCCCTATCCGTGTAGGAGGAGGAATGCCGCAGCGCTTTGGGTGGTACTGATACTTTCAACCATTTCGGCATCACCTCCTCTTGCGGTGGGATAGCAGAGGGGTGTGCAACCAGCATTGCTGGCTGATGATCTCAGTATCTCATAAACCCGGGTATCTGTCAATCCAAAATGGTCAATGTGTGCATTCAACAGCAGATCAGAATTCGCAAAATGGCCGCAAAATGTAGCGCAAATCACCGCTTTGGGCGGACAAGTCGATGACTTGTCTCACACCACGGGGACAAGTCGATGACTTGTCCTACACACCAGGTCCTGAGTTTTTGGACAGACCTGAGTCGGCTTTGAGCCGACTTCAAGGGCTGAGCAGGGGATTTATCCCCCTGCGGGCCTGACAAGGACTGAGCAGGGGATTTATCCCCTGCGGGCCTGACAAGGGCTGAGCAGGGAATTTATCCCCCCGCGGGCCTGACAAGGACTGAGCAGGGGATTTATCCCCCCGCGGGCCTGACAACCTTTGCGTGCACACTAGTCAATCCTAAATCCGAGATAAACCCGATTACACCTGGGCGATGCCTGGCCAGGTAGCGATGGGTTGGGTCGAGAGCACGCGATGCATCCCCGCCTGAGCGAACCGCTGATAGGCTGCCTCTGCTTGCTCGCTATAATCAATCACGCCTGGCACCACCACGGGAGAGGCGCAGTCGTCCAATAAATAGACTTTCTCCGCCAGAGAAGCATCCCGCTCCTGGATTTGTCCCAACAAATCTGCCACTGTCCAGGCCACGCAGTGGCTTTTGGCTTCGCCGGCGATCACGACCGCGTCGAATGCCTCCAGTTTTTCCAGGAGGCGCGAGGTTTTCTGAGCGATCTCGCGCCCATCAGCGCCTGTCAACACCTCTGGACCAATGGCTGAGTAACTCTCGGTTAGCGGCAATTGCCCCTTGATCACCAATTCGGGCTGTGTCTGGCGGGCAATGGCATGGAAGAAGATTGCCTCTTCAACCGCCGAAACCAGTGCATGGCCAATGCCCCCCAACATGGCGTGGTAGGGCCAAATGGTCAATTCGTATTTGCCGCGCGCCTTCAATTGGCGGGTGTAATGCAGCAGATGCTCTTGCCCTGCTTCAGGGCTGATGCCCAAACTGGCAGCCACCAAAGGGTTGAATCGCCAGCGCCCCTGTTCAACGTCCTCAGCCGAGATCAAGGTCAACGGCGCGGGGTGTTCTCCCTTATCATTGACCAGAAAGATAGGGTGAAAAATTTGCACCGCCTGGTGAGTGTCTAGGGTGGCAATAATGTGTGTCAGGTTTCCCAGATTATGATAGATGAATTCGCACAGACGACGGTTATCGTCCACCGCCCCCATGCCCGAGCGCCCGCCCACAAACAACTCGAAATCAGGAATGCAAAAGGTATTCTGCACATCAATAGCGATCAGCGCTATTTTGAATGTATCCTCAGCCGCGGGTCGGATCTGATATTGGCGTGCCCATTCCAGGGCCGCTTCGGCCCGCGCCTGATAGGGCACGCGCCACACCTGACCCACCTTGCCCGAGTCATAATGGGGAGGCAATGGTAGCCATTGATCCAGTGATTGGGGCTTCTCCTGCGCGCTCATATTCACCTCCTGTTCGTTTGTTAGTGTATAATTCACACTAATTATACCAGAATGGTAGCCTTTCGTCAAGCAAAAAAACCCCCTGCCTCGAGGTGACAGGGGGCGACTTTCATGGATAAAAGCCTTTAAGCCTTCTGCGCCGAAGGCAAGGCGCTGGTGCTGCGCCACAGGCCAACCCCAATCCCGACAAAGTAGCCCAGATAAGCCAGAACTTCGCTCAAAGATGGGTTGCCGTTATAGCCAAATAAAGACTTCAGGATCAAACCCAGCGTGGAGTTTTCATCCAAGATGAAGTTGATGTCCCAAACATGCTCTACCAGGGCTGGAATCCATCCCAACTCATTTAACTCATGTACCCCATGTGCCACCAGACCCGCGGCAAACAGGATCAACAATGCGCCACTCACCAGGAAGAAGCGCCGTAAATCCAGGCGTACGGTAGCGGTGAACAGCGACCATCCCAGAAAAACCGCAACTGCCAGGCCTGCCAGGGCGCCAATCAGGGTAGATTGCGAGCCGACGGTGAATGTGGTGGCGGTCAGGAACAGAGCCAGTTCCACCCCCTCGCGCAATACCGCCAGAAAAGCCAGCACAAAAAGGGCGCGCACGCCCGTTTTAGTAATCGCCTGGCGCACTTCCATCTCCAGTGCGCTGCGGATTTGGCGCGCCTGGCGGTGCATCCAGAAAATCATCCAGGTGAGCACGCCGGCCGCCAGGAACATGGTTACCCCCTCAAAGGCTTGTTCAGCTGCACCTTCCAGGGAAATCCCAATGCTATATAAAACAAAAGCCACGATCAGGCTGATGGCTACGGCGCTGGCCGTGCCCCACCACACCACATAACTCAAATCGGCGCGGCGCAACTTACTCAACGCCCCCAAGACGATGCCAATGATCAGGGCTGCTTCTAGCCCCTCGCGCAGAGAAAGGAGAAAACTGGGCAGCACGATGATCCTCCTTGAAAGATGTTGGATAGCTAAGCCTCTGCTGCAGGGACAGCCGCGCAGTCTGGGCACAAACCTTCAAACTTAAGATGCACGTTCACAATACGCACTCCATAGCGTTGTTCCAGGTCTCTGTGCGCCTGAAGGATGCGTTCACTTTCCAGTTCCATCACCCGCCCACAGCGCACGCAGGCAAAGTGATAGTGGGTGGGCTTGTCAACCAGTTCGTAATACGCCCGCTTTTGCCCTTCGCCCAGGTAACTCTGCTCAACCAGCCCCACCCTGACCAGGGTATTCAGGGTGCGATATACCGTAGCCAGGTTGATACTCTGATCTTGCAGGCGGGCATGATGCCAGATGCCTTCAGCGTCAAGGTGTTCCTGGGCTTCTTGCAGGATGCGCAAAATTAACGCCCGCTGAGGTGTCAAGCGTATGCCACTGGCACGCAGAGTGCTGTTCAGTCTTTCGGCATCTTTTTGAATGTGCACCGTCTCACTGCCCCTTTTGCAAATGCTTTGCATTTGCATTTTATCATAACCTCCGTGGCTTTCCAATGATTTTTATCACTTTTTTCTATGAAATTAATCACACGCCAATCCACTCCGTTTCGAGCCGCTGGCCGGGGTCTTATGCCTTCATTAATCTGTAACCCTATTATAGCAGCCGCGTGATTAAATCCCAGGCGCACTGACGCTAAATTGGCCTGTTGCCCCCCTGACAAGGCACCCTACCTCCAGGTCAGTCCCTTCAAAACCACCGTGTCCAGCATACCTGGTCGCGCGAGTTCAGGATGAGGCTCTCCCTGCTCTTATCCCCGTAGACTGAGACCTGGGATTACCCCCCACAATGGAGGAAGGCAGGATAAGCGCTGTTTAACCTATCCTACACGGAATGATCACCCAGTAGCACAGGATCAATTGTGTATCATTCGTCTATATTTGCGCGCAGTGTAGGTTATCAGTGATAGAAATCTGATCTCACCCTGAGGGGCGACGAGGTAGCAGGGTGCTGAGTAGGGCGTTAAGGATACGCGCCCGGTATTCGATGGCGGTGGAGACATTTTGCTGGTGCAGTTCGAAGAGGGCGGTATCCACCTCCATCATCCCGCCTTCGTTTTTTCGTAAAGGTAACACAGATTCACTATCCCCATCCAGACGGATGATAGTGCGCGCCACAGGCCGCGCCTGATCAAAATCTGCAAGGGCGTTAGGGGAGACTTCTACATAACGCGTTTCCACCTGCAAGATGGCTGCATCTTGGACGTATTTAGCCACACTGGTGGCGGCATTCTTTAGAGCATTTTCGAACTCGTTGGGCATAATATCCTCCATTTAGCCGATGGCCTATGCAGATGCCTGCAATTCAGCCATCAGGCGATTCATAAATTGCCACATCGCCGCCAGAGCCAGCAAAGCGCCGCCGGGTGTGGCCATTAATACACCAATTTTCCCCGCTCCTTGCACCACCAGGGTCACCATACGCAAGAGGGCAAAGCGCGACGCCAATGCCAGACGTAAAGAGTGCTGGTGCCAAAGCCAATCATCCAGAGAGGCCTTTTCCTTCCAGAGGGTGTGCACGTCTCCATCCCAGCCCACGATCGAACGCGCCAACAATTGCCCCCCAAACTGGGTTTCGACCCAGGCCAAATGTGACATTTGGTTTAGAAGGCTGCTCATCAGGGCGCTGAACTGAGAAGCGGCGCGATTCACTTCAGTCTGAGAGGGGCTTTCGGCAGCGAAACCAACGCTGCCGGGCTCCAAAGTCTCCAGCCAGCGCATGAGGTCGTGTTCGGGCGCCTCGTATGTCACCCCAAACTGAACCTGGCCTCCGGCTTGCAGAGCTTGGAGCACCCTTTCCAGGCGCGAAGGGGCCTGCTCCAATGCGGCCTGGGTCAATGCCAGTTGCCTCTCGCTTTGCTCCAGCAGATCAACAGCAGCCTGCGGTTGGGGTGGTAAACTCATGCGCCAAAGGGGAGGAGGCCCAGTCCGCTCAGGCTGCACGAAAGATACCAGATCGCCCGTGTCCGAAGGCCCTTGCCAGCGCCAATGCTGAAATACCTGAGGCAGGTCTGCGGCTTCGGTCATGGTTCAGGGCTTGATCAGGTCCACCAGCCCTATGGCTGCTGAAACCACCGTTTTGAGCAACTCTGCTCTGCTGGCAATTGCCTGCTGTACCATATCCATGTGAATCTTCCACAGAGCAGAATCCACCTCGTCCTCAGTTTGGGGGACACAAATCAAGGTGTCGCCATCAATTTCAATGCGGGTCAGGGCGCGCAGTCGCGCCCCGCTGAAACGCCCATTCTCATATGTTACCCCACTCATGTCATCGCTGACATAAGTGGCGATCTCCAGGCTAGTGGCTTCGTCCAGGGAGTTGCCCAGGAATTCACCCAGACGGCCGATAAAGGACTGCAGGGTGTTTCCTAAGCCACTTTGCACCTGTTTGAAACTATCTATCAAGCCATAGTCTGGGCTGCTCTCAGGGGGCATTCCCACTGGAGCGGGGATAAGCGGGGCTTGTGCCGGCCCTTGGGCAGCGGGCGCAGTCGCCTGAACGAGGACCTGAGGTATGGCTGTTCGCTCTTGGGCAGCCTCCGCTTCTGGCGCCAGGCTAAGACGCACTGCCGGATCGCCCAGCAAGATGTAGTTTAGGGCATCATTGTTTTCCGTCCACAAGCGAGCCATTTCCAGGTCATTGGGCTTTTTGAAGAAATGGCTGATTTCGTCCAGATGCATGGTCAAATCGGAAGATATTTCCGCATAGCGGTTATTGAAGACTTCAAGGGCATAGCCCACGGGGTAATTGCCCTTCATCAGACGTTCAAAGCAGTCTTCAAACACCTGCAACTGCGGCCCAGCTTTACCCCAAAAGAACGAGACGCCCCAGGCACGTTCTACATGACCCACTACTGCCAGGGCGCCTCCTTTGGGCAGGCTGAGCATGCGCCGCGGCAGGGCGGCGACGAAATCGTGGGGTGCAATGAAGCGCCGTTCGGGTTGATCACTCCACAGTTGCGGGGCAAACTCATCCACCTGAGGTGTACCCGCTCCGTAACAGGCGAAGAAGAAAGCCAGCATGCCCAGGAGATTGGCCTCCTGGCTCAGGTCATCGGCACTGAAATAAAAATCCGGAGGGATAGGAGCGCGCCATAATTGCGGCCCTGGCCAATCCTGGCAAACCAGTGCCCCCTGATGAGGCAACTGGCGCGGATCGCCATTGGGAAAGGCCACACCGTGACTGGCTGCGAATAGTAAGGCTGGCGCCTGAGAGCCTTCCAACAAAGCGCTCAGGCTGGCCTTGGTGGCCTGGTCTTTGAGGAGCATGGACGTTTGCCATTGCGGTGGAGGGTTATCACCCCCGAATTGCGTTCTCCACTGGGCCTGATGGGCGGTCAAATTCTCCGCCAGGGGGCGAATCAAATTCTCGGCGCTTAACGTCGTAGCACGGTCATCGGCGTTAGACACGCCAAAGAAAGTGGCCTTGGGAGGCAATTGCAACCCCTTTTCCACCTGGAGCACGCTTTGGGCATAGCAAGCGTAGTCCTCTACCTGGTCAAAAGCCAGGCGCCCCACGGCATACTGCACATCCAGTTGGTATTGAAAGCGATAGGGGATGGTGCTCGGATCGCCCACAATTAGCATATAATAGGGCACCTTATCCGGGTTGACCGGGCCAGGCCCCATGCCATGCCTCTCCAGGAATTGCGCCTTGGACTCCCCAGGGCGATAGCCATTCTCACCGGCGAAGACCTTAAATCGTTCTCCGGCTTGCTGATGACGCAACTGCAACAGCGGTTGCAATGCTTCAACTACGGCGGGTGGGGCGTCATAGGCAAAGATCACCCCCCAACCCGTCTGAGAGAGATCACGCGCGTCGGCTTCTACGCCAGCATGGGGGTTTTGCAAATCGTAGGCGCGTTGCTTTAATTCGTCCACGATCTCCTCTTCTAACGTCTGTCCCCTGGCCAGAGCGGAAACCTGGGCTGGGGTCATCTCTGGCAAAAGATAGGCCCCGTTGGCGCCATCCAGGCCATTGAAGATTAGGGTGGAGGGGAAGGTTTCATCGTCCATAGATTTCCTTTCTTACTGAGCGCCTGGGAATTGCGAACAGGTGGGCTGATAGGGCTCATCTTTGAGGAATTGCTCCCACTCGATCAAGCTCAGGTTGCGTTGGCTATATTTACACGCCAGGTCCAGCCAGGCTTTCAGGCGCCACCAGGCTAAAACACCCTGATCGTTACCCGAAACCAGGGCTGTGCCATCTGGGTTGAAAGCCAGAGCTGTGACCACACCACTGAAGCCACTGATGGGGTCGGCGATCAATTGGGCAGAGGCAACATTCCACAAAACTAGCAGGCTATTGCTACCCCCCGAAGCCAAACGGTTGCCATCGGCGCTGAATGCCAGGGCGGTGACAGCGCTGCCCTGACCTATCATTGGCAAGCCTTGTTGCCGTCCGCCTTGGTCTAAATCGTGGAGGATAATGACACCATCAGCCCCACCGCTCGCCAGCAGACGGCCATCGGCGCTGAATGCCAGGCTGAGGATAGCAGCGGTGTGTTGGGTCGGGATGGAGGTAAGCACCCCACCAGAGGCTATCCGCCATAGAACAATCTCGTTCTGGGTGCACAAGTCCAGGTCCTCGTTCCGCGTTCGACATACCCCCGCGGCGAGTGTTGAGCCATCGGGGCTGAAAGCCAAGCTGCGCACGCTGCCCAGGCTGGTGGTTAGAGTTTCGGTAATAATGGTTCCGGCGGCACTCTGGCGGCTGGAAATGGCTGTGGCTTGCGGCGCGGGGAGGGTGAACCATGGCACAGTTTGCCCCATCCCCCAGATTTCAACGCGTGCCCCTGCCTCGTCTTCCTGAAGCACTGCCAGACTTTTGCCATCCCAACTGAGGCTTGCCAGCACGGGCTGCATCTCCAGTACTCCCTCTTGCTCGAGTTCGGTGTCCGAACCACTGTGCCACAAACTCAGCCCTGCCTTTCCCAGGTCAACCGCACTCACCTGGCCTTCGGTGGAGAAGCGTAAGCTCTCCACTCTGCCTGTTATGGTGGGGCCTGGTCCGGATAGGGAATCGGTGGCTTTCATAGTCGTCAGGCTAATGCTGCCATCCAGGCTAGAGGTTGCCAGCAAGATGTTGTCCTGCACTTGGCTGAAGGTCAGGCCACTGATCGCCTGGCCTGCCTGGAGTGGCTGTTGGGGCAACACCTCCCGATAGCGCACATCCCACAGGCGGGTTTTCCCCAAGTGATCCCCAGCCACCAGGATCAAGCCATCTGGGCTGAAGGTTAGATTAGTCACATCTCCCTCCAAGCCGATGAAAGCCTGGGGCTTTTGCTGCTTACAGGCTGGCGCCTGCAAAACTTCCACGCTTTGTTGTTGGATATTTGCCGCGGATTGAAGACAGAGGCTTAAGTCCCATAGGAGCACATTTTTATCCATAGGCTGGGTCTTATCTGAGGCGCCACTGGCTAACCATTGGCCGTTAGGTGAAAAGGCTACGCTGTTGACGTTGCCTTCGAAATCTTCAAAGGCAAGCAGTTCTTTACCGCTGCCGGCATCCCAAATGCGTAAGACCCGCTCCCGGCTGCCTGAAGCCAGATATTTACTATCCGGTGACCAGGCAATGCTGGTTATCTCATACTTGAGAGGGCGCATGATGAAGTCAATCAGAACGTTGCTATCGAGACTCCTCACAAACAGGTTTGTTTCTCTGTTCGGGGCACTGCCACCATAAGCCAGGCGGCTGCCATCAGGGCTAAAAGCAAGGGCGGTGACAGCCGAGAGGGATGAAGTAATATACCGCACCAATCCACCACTCTGGCTATCAAGGAAGAAAATCTCACCTGCTTCATTGCCGGCTGCTAAATACTTACCATCGGGGCTGAAAGCCAGAGCACGAATGGTCTCGCGGTTGCCAAGCACTTTCTCCAAGGTCAGGTCTCGCAGTTCAAAATCCCAGGCGCGGACCAGTCCCCCTGCGCCAGCCCAGGCCAGCCTGCGCCCATCAGCGCTAGCAACCATGGCGTAAATGCTGATAGGTTGCTTAGGAATCTTCTGATCAAAGGCTTCCAATTGACGACTAAGGCTACGCTGTAGGGCTCTCAACAAAGCGTCCAGCGCTTGGGCCGTATCGGATTTGCGGTAAGCCTCAATGCTCAACAACAAAGCCAGATCGGGTTGACTTTCCAGGTAGGTCAGCGACAGCCCGGATAATTCGCGCGAGCGCGCTAGATTGGCCTGGGTTCGGGCCACGAGGGCGTTATACTCGGCGGTGGCCTGTTGAGCCACCGCGATTTCGTAGGCGGCCTGGGCAGTAGCTTGGGCACTTTCGGCAATGATCTTTTGGGCGTTGGCTTGAGTGCTGGCCGCTTGGGCTGTGGCAGCGTTTGCTTGGGCAGTGGCGGCATTGCCTACGGCCAGAGTGCTGGCCGATTGTGCAGCCACGGCCAGGGTGGCGTTTTGATTAGAGGTGGACTGCGCCTGGCGGCCAAAATAGAAAGCCGTCAGGGCGAAGAAAAGGGCTACCATGGCTGCGGCCGCGGCCACGAACAACCGCTGCTGCAATTTGCGCGCAGCCCGAGCCTGTTCTTCGGCGCGGCGGCGTTCAGCCTCAGCCACCTTTTCCGCCGTCTCCAGTTTAAGTTGCCGCTCGCGTTCGGCGGCGAGGCGGGTTTGTTCCTCTCTGGCGCGCACCTGCAAACAGACCTGCAAAAACTCGCGGTCTATTTCGCTCATTTCTTGGGGATTTTCAGCTGCCCACTTCTCAGCCTCCTCTAAAACCTGCTGACGTAGCAACAAGTGATCCGGGCGACCTTCATCGCGCCAGAGAGCCGCCTGACGCTGCAGCAGATGCAGGTGAGCCTGAAACCAGGCTTCGTTGTTAGTGCGCACCGGCCGTAAAAGCCGATCATGTGCCAGTTCAAACCAGGTGGCGCCGCGACGCTTTTCCGCCCGCACCAGGTGAGCGTCTTCTAGCAGGCGGATGACCCGGTTTTCCAGTCCCTCGCTTTGTTCAACCCCCATGAGCACCTGCCCGCGGATACCCTGCTCAGTGATCAGCCGCTTATGGAACCACTCGCGAATGCTGCGCTCACTTACTCCCGTCTCCTGGGCGATGGCTGCCAGGCGTTCAGCGTAATATTCGCTCAGAGATCGGTGCACATCCCCTAGACGAGCCACATCCTCGGAGGTGATCTCGCGATCACTCTCCCCCAGGTTCTGCCACAGGCGATAACACACCACCTGAAGTTGCACTGGCTCCACATATAGCCCTGGTTGGGGCTCCATAACACCATCTGGGCGTTGGATCTGTACCATACGCAGGTCATCTACCAGGCGATTGGCCGCAGCATCGTTGAAGTTCACCCCAACCTGGCGTGGAGGGGATTGGATGGCCTGGCGTGCTGCCGCTACGCTGAGTAAGTCCAGGCGAAAAGTATTGCGCAGGCGCGTTGGCAGTGGTCGAAGATAAGGCTCCAGGGCGGCAATGAAGTCTTCCCGCATAGCAAACAATGCCCAGCGCTTGTGATCGCGCAGGGCTAACCCTAATTGGGCGAAAAAGGTGGCTTTGCCCTTCTGATCGGTGGGGGCTATGGTTAAAACCTCTTCGAATTGATCGAAAATTAAGGCGGTGGCGTTCTCGATCCCTGAAGTCTGCTGGTTTGCTGTCTCGGATTGATGGAGAGCCAGCCGTTGATCTAAGTACTCCTTCAGGGAAAGCCGCGCCAATTGCTCCAGGGGCAAGCGTTGCTCTTCGGGCAGAGCCTCATCGAATGAAAGTAAGGCACTGAAGGTGTAGCGGTTAAAGCCGGGTTGCTCGCGGTAGGTTTGAGGGGGTTCATGGTTCACCCGCGCCACCGGCAGGACCTGAAAGCCCTCTTCTAACAGGCGCGGGATCAGACCCGCCTGCACTAATGAACTCTTACCAGCGCCAGAAGGGGAATGCAGCAGCACAATACGTTCGGCGATCAGCAGGTTGAGCAATTCTGCCAGTTCACGATCGCGTCCATAGAGCACTTCGCCCGTGCGAAAAGCCCGCGGCCCGATGTAAGGATTGGTACGGGAGTTCCTCGAGCTCATCTAACCTCCTGAGGCGAAAGTGTCTGCCAGCGCACTTGCAGTTCCCGGATGAAGTCCTCAGCCTCACCCCAATACAAACTGATGTTAGCCCCTGTAAAGAAATAGGTTTCCAGATATTTGCGGGCACGTTCGGGCTCCAAAATCCGCCCCTCTTCAGGCTGCAGTTGCACCGCGATGTGAGGGTAACGCCCGCGCCGTTCACCACCTTGTTGCGCCAGGATACTGCGGAATAGGACACGAAACTGCCAGTCATCCAGTTGAAATCCCAGGAAGAGCAAGGCAGTGTCGGCTAGGGCGCGACGTACCGCAGTCGGGATCAATTCTTTGTTACGGGTGACGCCGATGAGGAAATCGAAGTAGTCATCCTCGGTCAGCACCACAGTTTCCGGATCGCTCAGGCGGCCGAACAGATGATACACCAGTGGGCGTTGTGGGCTGGGTTGGTAATCTGGCTCGCGGGCGTAGAGCGATTCGATTTGCTCCGCATATTCGTTCCAGGGACAGAGCACGACCTGGGGATCTTTGCC
>JBBILY010000064.1:0-15978 GCA_037444705.1 Chloroflexota bacterium
GCTAGGCCCTTGTAATTCAACCCGCCCCTGGGAGAGCACATAAGCGAAATTGCTGATCGTCAGTGCCATTTGCACGTTTTGCTCCACGAGAAGGATGGTGATGCCCAGGTCTTTGAGTTGGAGAAGCGTCTCGAACAGCCCCAATACGAGCACTGGGGCCAGCCCCAGAGAGAGTTCGTCAATCAGCAGCACTTCAGGCTCCGCCATGATGCCTCGGGCGATGGCGAGCATTTGTTGCTCGCCGCCACTCAAGGTACCTGCCTTCTGGTGCCTTCGTTCTTTCAAGCGCGGGAACAATGTGTAGACGCGATCGAGATTACGCCTGAAGTGAGGTTTGGCGCGTTTGGGGGTGGCTCCCATCTCCAGATTTTCATGGACGGTCATATCGGTGAACAATTGTCGTCCTTCGGGCACCAGAATCAACCCCATCTCTGCTTTGGTGTATGGAGGCAGAGCGCTGATGTCTTTGCCATTAAACCATACGCTTCCCTTCCACGGGCGGATCAAGCCCATGATGGTCCGCAGCAGGGTGGTTTTCCCCGCACCGTTGCCGCCAACTAGAGAGGTTAATTTCTTCGCCTCGAGAGACAGGCTAACCTCCCACAAGATTTGCACTTCGCCATAACCGGATGACACTTGATGCACTTCAAGAATGCTCATCTTGTTCGCCTTTTGGTTATTGTAGATGTTGTTTTTGCCCTAAACGTTCTGCCATCTTCGGATCACCCAGATAGGCTTCGATCACCCGCTCGTTCTGGACGATTTCTTCAGGTGTGCCTTCGGCGATCACCTGGCCATAATCAAGGACGATGACCCGATCCGAGACATTCATGACGGCGTGCATCACGTGTTCAATCATAATAATGGTGACACCCTGCTGGCGTATATTTTGGATGGTGGATACCATGGTTGCTATCTCGGATGGGTTGAGACCGGCTAACACTTCGTCCAGCAAAAGCAGTTTTGGATGGGATGCGAGCGCACGCGCCATTTCCAGGCGCTTCTTCTGAGCGACATTGAGGCTGCCTGCCAATTGGTCGGCGCGCTCGGCCAAACCGACGAACTCCAATACCTGATCGGCGATCCTGATCGCCTCCCGGATGCTTTTATTTTCTTTCCCAAAGCAAGCCCCGACCATGACATTTTCCCGCACCGTCAATTCGTTCAAGGGGCGTACAATTTGATGGGTGCGCGCAAGACCCCTGCGGGCTAAATAATAGGGCTTCATACCTGTGATGTCTTCGCCTTGAAAGAGGATACGACCTTCATTCGGGGTATAAATCCCGTTGATCACATTGAATAGCGTGGTTTTACCTGCTCCGTTTGGTCCAATTAGCCCTAAGATCTGCCCTTCTGGAAGGTCAAAGGTGACACGATAGAGCGCCTGTAAGCCCCCGAAACGCTTAGATACACCCTCCACCTGGAGTATCATGGCAGCACCTTCCTTAGCACGGGATAACGATGGCGTAACCATCCAACTGCTCCGGAGGGGATGAACAAGATAATCAGCAGGAGCAATACCCCCGCCACTGATAATTGTATATTCTTAAAAATCGGGCTGGTCAGGAGGTAACCCCTTAGCCATTGATACCCGACGGCTCCTAAAACTGGACCCATCACGGTCCCTAAGCCACCCAGCATGACCATGACCAGCAGTTCGATTGAGAAGTGTAAGCGAAAGGCATCTCCGGGCTCGATATTTCCATTCTTAAAATAAAACAATACTCCCACCATTCCCGGTAGAAGAGCTGAAAGCACATAAGCCCAGGTTTTTGCATTGGGGGTGATCACCCCCATAACCTCGGCCGCATCTTCGTCTTCGCGGATGGCAGTCAATCCCAGACCGGATTTACTGGTCTTGACCAGATAGGCCAACAGGATGCTCACCAAGGCTGTTATCACTAAGAGATAGTAAGCCAGCCATAACGCTTGAGCGGCGCCTCCATAGTCTCTGTATATGTTGAAATTTAAGGAAATGCCGGTTGGCCCGCCAAAGGGTTTAAAGTTATTGATAAAGGCGCGCATGGCTTCGTTTACGCCAATGGTGGCCAAGGCAAAGTAAGCCCCGCGTAAGCGCAGGATAGCCTTGCCTAACAAAAAGGCCAACAGGCAGGCTGCCGCACCCCCAGCCATAAGGGCTGCCCATAAGGGAGCACCGACCGCGCTCATCAGATACAAGCCAGTATAGCCCCCTAATCCGAAGAAAACCACATGGCCAAAACTGACGTAGCCGGTGAATCCCAGGATGATGTTCAAACTGGAAGCCAGGGTTAGAGAGAGAAAGATGGTGAAAAGGGTTTCGCGCAAGGACGGTTTTTGAGTCCAGACCGGCCAGAGACCGAGGATCAGGATAATAGACAAGATGAGCCATATACCAGGGTCACGCCAGGTTTTCATCTTTTCGCTCCGAAAAGCCCGGTGGGACGAACCAGAAGGATGATAATGAACAAAAGAAACTCTAACACGGGCACCCATGTCGTCGGCATAAATTTGGGGATGATACCCTCAATAGTGCCCAGGATCAGGCCGCCTACTAAGGCGCCTAGCGGATTTCCGAGACCTCCCAAGACGCCAATGACGAAACTCTTGAGTTCGTAAATGCCACCCGAGAGGATGGTAAAGGGGAAGAAGGTGGCGATCAGGCCACCGGCGATGGCGGCTAGCATGGTACCTAATCCAAAAGCCAGCGCCAGGATGCGCGCCGAAGGGATGCCCATTAACTCGGCAGCCACGCGATTGTTAGCCACAGCGCGGATGTATTTTCCAGGCGTGGTGCGATAAAGAAACAAATAGAGCCCCAGGGTGACCAGGATAGCAGCCAGAGCTGCTACCAGCCGTGTGCCCAGTAAAATCACGGGCCCAGCGCTGAGGCTACCCAAATCATACTTCACCGTGCGTGGGGTTGTGGTGAATAGAGCGGTTCCAACCCCAATGATGATCATGTTTATGGAGAAGGTTGCCAGTAGCGTGGACAAATGCGGAGCATTGATAACGCGGTGGATGGCGATGAAGTAAATAATTACTCCGCTTATCAACCCCGCGATGGCTACAAGAACCAGCGAAAGATAGGGATTCAAGCCCATGCCTGTAAATAGGAGATAGACCCCAAAACTTCCTAAGGCAATGATCGGACCATGTGAAAGGTTGATCACATTCATCACCCCCCAGATCAGGGTCAACCCCATGGCAGCGATACCATAAACGAAGCCCAATAATAACCCGTCTACCACAAAAGCGAAAATCTGCATGCAGCCCTCCTTTCAGGGGAGTGATTTTTCAAATTGTGAGGTCAGACCCTGCTGACAGGATAAAACACGGTTCTGGGGGAGTTTCCCCCCAGAACCGTGAGAGAATTGTAACATTAGGGTTTGGGATACAGCAATGGGGCCGTGGCACCTTCTTTGGGCCAGACCACTTCTTTCTTCAGCGAATCGGGGCTACCTTGCCACTGGATATAAACCATGGAGTGACCAATTTGCAGCCCGTGGGCTTCAGGCGTGGTGTCGAATTTGATATGGCCAAAGAAGGTTAGCAAGTCAAAACTCTCCAGGGCGGCTTTGACGGCTTCCGTATCCAGAGATCCCGCTTGTTCAATAGCTTTTTGCAGCAGTAGCCCCGCCGCATAGCCGCCTGCGGCGTGGTAAGAAGGTTCTTCATTATAGGCAGCCTGATAAGCCTGGGTGAATTCCTGGCTGGAGGGCCCATACCAGTCGAGACCTGCGGCCTTGGCGGCTTCAGCATTGAAGTTTGCCAGGGGCTCCCATTGGCTCGGTCCCACTACTCCTAACGCCGCTCCGCCGAGTTCGGCGAAACTGGGTTCCGGAGGGGCAACCAACAGACTAAGGAACTTCACCGACACATTTTTCTCTTTGAGTTGCTTGGCGAAGGTGCTCCCATCCTGGAAATGGCCGCCGCCCATAATAGCATCTGGGGCAGCCTCCTGGATTTTGTTGATGAAGGGAGCGAAATCGGTGGTTCCGGTGTCGTACCCTTCGAAAAGCACCACTTCATAGCCGTTTGCTTCAGCGTAATTCTTGAGCGCTGTGGAAACATCCGTAGAAAACTTGTCGTTCTCATGCACAATGGCGATCTTCTTAACCTGAGGATCGGTAGCCGCTAGCAAATCTAATGCCCCGGTCAGGTACTTGCTGGCAGGGGTGTAAGCCTGGAAGACGAGAGAATATCCCTTTTTGTAGGTGCTATCTGAGGCTGCCCCGGTCGTGATCATGATCTTCCCATATTGCTCGGCAATGACGGCCGCGGCGTCTGCCAGACCACTTGAATATGGGCTGACGAGAAATGAGGCATTATCTTCTGTAGCGAGTCGCGTATAGAGTTCTTGAACGCGGTCCTTGTTTGATTCGTCGTCATAGAACTTGGCTTCGAATTTGACAACGCTGCCATCCGCCAATTTAATTCCACCCGCTTCATTGACCTGTTTCATCCACAGGGTTAAGCCGTTTGTCTGGCGCGTTGATTCAACGTTCAGGTTTCCCGTTTGAGAAGCGGTGAAGCCAATGATCGCAGTGACTTCCTTGGCTTGAGGTTCTTCTTGAGGCGGTTGGGTGGCAGCAGGTTGTTCTGGGGCCTGGGTCTCAGCAGGCTGTGCAGGTGCCTGGGTTGCTGCTGGTTGTTCTGGAGCCTGTGTAGGGGTAGGCTGAGCACAGGCGGTTAACAATAGACTGAAGACCAGCAATGACGATAGGGCAAGGCTAATTCTTAGTTTCATTCCTTTCTTCTCCTTTCGATTAAATGGGGAAATGATCGGGGAATTATATTGACGGCTTTATTGTATACAGGGATTACAAAAATAGGCTAAATGCAGGGCTAGGGGTTATAAAAAAGGTATAAAATAAACTTCAGGCCTCAAAACTATAGCCGATGCCTCGAATAGTGATCAGGTAACGGGGATTCGAAGGGTCGGCTTCTATTTTTTGACGTAGGCGGCCTATATATACCCTTAAATATTCGTGTTCCGGTCCATATTCTGGCCCCCAAACATGCTGCAGGATGGCTTGATGAGGGATTACCTTCCCTGCGTGTTCCATGAGATACACCAATAAATTAAACTCTGTTGGGGTCAATTCGATCAGTTTACCTCTGACATGGACTTCGTGCCGCTCCAGATCAACAGACACATCTCCAAATGCTAACCTTCCCTGGCGGGTAGGGGATTCAGCCCAACGCGCCCTGCGTAAGACGGCCTGAACGCGTGCCAGGAGTTCACCCACGCCAAAAGGTTTGGTGAGATAGTCATCTGCCCCCAGGTTCAGGGCGTGGATTTTATCATGCTCCTCGCCTAAAGCAGAAAGCACAATGATGGGCACTAAAGAATTTTGGCGGATTCTGCGGATCGTTTCCAGACCATCCATGCGAGGCATCATGACATCCAGGATAACCAGGTCTACATTATGGGTGTTAAACAGGGCCAGGGCCTCCAGACCATTTGAGGCGGTTACCACATTGAAATTGCGCACCTCCAGGTTGCGCCGCATGAAGTCCCTTAATGGCTTTTCATCATCTACAACTAGAATTGTGAGAGGATTCATGGCGATTTATTCCGGGTGAGCAGCAATTTCGTTTAATTGAACTAAGGTTGCAGAACTTTGTAATGGTAGTGAGAAAACAAAGCAAGCGCCTTTTTCCTGGGGTTCCAGCCAGATTTCACCTCCGTGGGCGTTGATAAAGCCGCGACAGATTGCCAATCCCAAGCCAGCGCCTGGGGTATGCCGTCGTAGTCCGTTCTCGATGCGATAGAAACTGTCAAAAATGCGTTGGCGATATTCGGCAGGGATGCCCGGGCCTTCATCTCTAACGCGCACGATTAATTGAGACCCAACCCGGCTAGCCTCTACATAAATTGGTGAGGTATCTCCAGCATATTTGGCAGCGTTTTCGATCAGGTTACGCAGAACGGCTTCAATCCGTTGCGGGTCTACAAATAGTGTGGGCACATCGGGTGAAATGCTTACGTGTATCCTGTGACCTGGTCTGGGATGGGCGCGCAATTCGGCGCGGTAAATCAAATCCTCTAACCTGCATTCTTCGCGTTGCACATCTAGATTGCCGGATTCTATGCGAGAGACGTCCAGTAAGTCGCTAACGAGCCTGCTGAGACGATCGGTCTCGTTTAAAATGATCTCCAGGAATTCACGCTGGCTGCGTTTGTCCCATTCTACATCCTCGGCTAACAAGGTGGTAACGTAACCTTTAATGGCTGCCAAGGGGGTGCGTAGTTCGTGAGAGACTGTGGCAATCAGACTGGATTTCATGCGGTCAATTTCGCGGTAGTGGGTTACATCGCGGAAAATTTGCCCGCGTCCGATGGGTTTGCCATCGGTATCTGTGACGTCGAAGACCTGCAGGCGTAAAGCCCGGCTTTGTCTCTTTACCAGGATATCAAATTCAACCAGGCGTGGACCTTTCCCATCAATCGCTTCATCCACAGCCTTGCGGATTTCTTCGCGGCGCTTCTCGTCCTGTTCTGGGGTAAGGGCAAGCAAATGGTCTATTACCTGGCTGAGTGGTAACCCCACAATTTGTTTCACAGTCAAGTTCAGCAATTCACCCATTCGACGGTTGGCATAGATGATCTTGCCATGCAGGTCTTCTAAGATCAGGCCATCCTGGAACGATTGAATCAGAGCCTCCAGGCGATGAGTTTGCTCTCTCAGGCGCATATCACTACGGGCATAGAGAGCCGCATTCTCAATCGCCATGGCTGCATGATTGGCAAAACTGGCCAAGAGGTTGACTTCACGTTCGGTGAATACGTGCGGATCTGGTCTATACACCAGCAAGGCCGATGGCGGTGCATGTTGTGTGTTGAGGGGTACCGCCAATACAGAACGATAACCTTCGGAGCGGGCGCGCTCACGCAGAAAACTAAACATGGGATCGGTTTCGGTATCGCTGACCTGGACAGGTTGTCCGGATCGGATGGCGCGCAGCGTGACCGAGGAAGGTTCGTTGGGAGCAATCGCAATCTGTTCGATGTATTGTCGAGAAAGCCCACGGCTGGCCTGAGCCCGAAAAATACCGTGTTTCTGATCTAATGCCAGGATAGCACACATTTGTATGCCCATCAGACGTTCTACCTGCTCCAAAATGCGGTTGAGAACCGTCTGAGGGTCAAGCGAGGAAACTACTGCGGCACTGGTTTCCAATAATGTGGATAGTTCTTGCAGGCGGGCTTCAATGGCCTGTTCCATGCGGGTCAGGCTACGGATAAGATGGCCGATTTGGTCTGGCCGCTCGGAGAGCGTGTGAAGTTGCTGACGATTTTGCTGGACAGATTGATGCTCCAGGCCTATGGTTTGGCTAAGGGTGGCTAACCTTTCCAGTGGGCGTAGAACCTGGCGGGAGAGAGATAACCAGAAGAATAAACCAACGATGAGGAAAACAGCCACGGTGAGCAAAACGCCACGGTGTATGGCTTGTGGTGTTGCAAAAGCCGAGGCAGTTGGACGACTGACGATAACACCCCAGCCCGAACTAGGGATGGGAACAAAACTGTATAATGTTTCGCCTCTCTCGGCGTTCTGGCTGATTAAATTGCCACTTTTCCCTGCAAGGACCGGCTCGACAACTTGTGGCTGGTTGTCTTGAAATGGATTCAACAATTGCGCCGGTTCGGGGTGGGCGATAACCTGGCCGGCGATATCTACAATAACCACATTGAGAGATTTGTCAGGTTGATATTCGGCGACGATGGCAGCCAGAGTGTCGCTGAGCGCCTGGAGTTTTATATTGGTCGCCACCACTCCCAGAAATTGATTGTCGGGGCTCCAAAGTGGCATGACTGCAGTGGTAACAGGTTGCTCTGTCGTAGGTGAGATGCGACCTTGTGAAATAACAGGTTGGTGAGAAGTGAGTGCCCGTTTGAAATAATCGCGAAAAGAGAAATCTTGCCCTACGGTTGAACCAGGGCCAAGGGGGTAATGGAATAACATGATGCCCCTGGCATCCAGGCGATAGACCAGATTGACATCTGGACGAGCGTTAAGAATGACGCTGAAAAGGCGTTCCATGCCAGCAGGATCAGCCCGAATGACCTCAGGATAATGCGCTAGATCTTCTACGGTTTGGAGAGCATAATCCAGGGTTGTGTTGGTCTCCTGGGCTATGGCTCGCGCCAGAGCCAGATCTGCGGCTTTAATATCGGCTTCTAAGCGGCGCGAAGCCAAATGGTCGAAAATCAGTGCCGCCAAAACAACAGGCCCAACAAATAACACATATAGGGTTAGCAGTTGAAGGCCTAGATCATGGCGAATGGAGATTTTCATGGTGACCTGTAATTGACTTGAATTGTATCTATCTCAAGTTTCACCAAAAGCCACCATAATGCGAGCGATATGTTTGGCATGTTTGAGGTATAGGTCCAGGCGTATGTTTTCATTTGGTGCGTGGGCTTGCGTGCCAGGATAACCCATACCTGCGGTTGCAATGGGTACGCCCAGATGATGGATAAAAGCACTATTGGGACCGGAACCACCAATCATCGGTACAATTTGCATCGGGCGCCCATAGACGGGTTCGGCGGCTTTGACGACCAGGGAGATAAAGGGATGATTCGGATCTGTACGGGCTGGAGCCTCACCGCCTAAATAGGTGATCTCGATATCGCCAAACCCTTCAGCGTCCAGGTGTTTACGTAGAGCCTGTAACACCTGTTCAGGGGTCTGATTAGGAACCAGGCGAAAATCCACCTTGGCAGAAGCGCGGGCGGGTAAGACGGTCTTTGCGCCTGGTCCCTGGTAACCGGCGCTCAAGCCGCAGATCGTGCAGGTGGGTTCAAAGACTTCGGCCAGGCGTAATTCTACACCTCCTGTCATCCCCTTGAGGAAATATTTAACACCGTAGCGTTGTCTGTATTCATCCGCCACTTCAGGTAAGGCTTCCATAAAAGCCCGGTCTTGTTCGCTGGGGGGTATTACGGCGTCATAGAAGCCGGGGATGCGAATGCGCTCATCTGGACCTTTAAGTGAGTTTAGCGCCCACACCAGGCGCCAGGCGGCGTTGGGAAAAATTGAACCGCCCAGCCCCGAATGAGCGTCAATCTCGGCGGTTTCAACCGAGAGTTCGACATAACAGATACCTCGTAAACCCAGATGTTGCAAGGGAACATCACGGTGATCTACCCCGCCAAATTCCCAGATACAGGCATCTGCGGCGAGTTTTTCTATGTTTCGGTGGATAAACTCGTTGAGATGGACGCTGCTGGTTTCCTCTTCGCCTTCGATGATAAATTTGACAGTGCAGGGCAAATCGCCCATGACGGCGAGAAGCGCATCAATCGCGAAGAGGCGGCTGGTGATGTGGCCTTTATCATCGCTGACGCCGCGCCCATGGAGTTTGTTGTCACGCAAAGCGGGTTGGAAGGGGGGAGATTCCCATAACTCCAAGGGCTCCGGTGGCTGGACATCATAATGGTTGTAAATAAGCAAAGTGCGATCACTACGCCCTTTGCGCTCAGCAAAGACCACTGGCGCTCCATCGCTAGGAAGAATCTCCACATGGAAACCGCGTTGTTTGAGCAGTTCTCCTACCAGTTCAGCACACTCTATCAACCCCAGATTCTGAGCGCTGATGCTGGGTTGTGCCACCAGGCGGGATAACTCCTGAATGCTTTGATCCAGATGGCTTTCCAGATATGTGTCAATCGCAACAAAGTCGTCCATAGGCCTCCTCATAAAAATTGTCGTGAAACAGGGCTCATGGTTGCAGGAACCAGGTCAACACGCCAGCACCGCTATAGGAGAACAAAAGCATCTTAATTGTTTCGCCAAGCCAACACCACAAGAGAAATTTAGATAGCGGCATCTTTAATATGCCTGCCGCTACACCGGCGACATCGAAGAAGGGATTGGGTAAGGCAGAAAGCAGCAAAATAGCGAAGGGCCCATATTTATCAATCCAGGCGTGGATGCGTTGATAAACATCTGCTCGCTCAATCACCACCTGACCGCTAAAGCCGGCCAGATAGCCGGATAGTTCTCCTAGAGCAGCACCTGCGCCGGCAGTCAGGGCTACACCGAGGGGACGGAAGATGCCTCCCATGGTGAAAACCACCGCCACTCCTGGGGCGGGGAGCAACACCGTTGCATAGGCCAGAAAGGAGAGGAGAAAAATGCCTGGATAACCATAAACTGCCAGCCTTTCTGCCTGATCGCGGATGCTGAAAATATAAGCGCTTAAGGCAATAACCGCTAAAAGCGTGAGTATGCGTACCAGGTTACGATGGCGCCTCAACCAGTGAGGTGGATTATTCACGGCGACTCTCGTGGGCTGCCTGGCTCAACAAGGCTTCGATACGCGCCACAACCATATCCATCGCCACGGTGTTCAAACCTCCTTCCGGGATGATCACGTCTGCATAGCGTTTAGAGGGTTCGACGAATTCGAGATGCATGGGGCGGACGGTGGTTAGGTATTGTTGGATGACCGATTCAGTGGTGCGGCCTCGTTCTGAAATGTCGCGTTGTAGACGGCGAATGAAGCGGATATCGGCATCTGTATCTACGAAGATTTTAACATCGAAGAGTTGGCGCAGAGTTGGATCAACGAAAATGAGAATACCTTCAACTAGGATGACCGGTTGAGGCTCAATATGGATGGTTTGAGAGGTACGGCTGTGGGTCTTGAAATCGTAAACAGGTAGTTCTATGGATCGCCATTCTCTCAGCGCGCGTATATGCTGGATGAGCAGGTCGGTATCCAGGGAGTGGGGATGGTCGAAATTGACCAGAGCACGTTGGGCTGGGGGTAAGTCACTTAAATCTTTGTAGTACGCGTCGTGAGGGAGATAGGCAATACGCCTGGCGCCAACTCGTTCCAGGATCACATTAGCCACAGTGGTTTTACCTGAACCTGTACCGCCGGCAATACCGATTACAAGTGGAATAGGGCGATGAGGCATGTTGAAATTATACTGGAATGGTGCGAAAGTGGGGATGGTGTAGAATTAAGAGAAAAACCGCATCCGAAGGATAGGTGCGGTAGATAAAGCCACCGAAGGGACTCGAACCCTTGACCAGACGTTTACGAAACGCCTGCTCTGCCTGCTGAGCTACGGTGGCACTTGATGGGTTGATTATAAGTGAGGAGCCAGAAATAATCAAGGTGGAGCCTGAGGGCGTTGCGATGCGTATAGCCATAATATCTTATCACACCTGTCCCCTGGCAACCTTAGGCGGCAAAGATACAGGGGGAATGAACGTCTATGTGCGCGATTTAACCCGTTATTTGGGGTCAATGGGCATTCGGGTGGATGTATTTACGCGCTCACAGGATGAACATGTGCCCCATGTTTTGCACGATCTGGGTTATGGCAATCGGGTGGTGCATATCCCTGCTGGACCGGAAGCACCATTACCAAAGCAAGAATTAATGACCTACTTGCCTGAGTTTGTAGAAGGCATACTGGAGTTTGCCAGGAATAAAAATATCACGTATGATCTGATTCACAGTCATTACTGGCTGTCGGGGATAGCCGCGAAGGAGTTAAAAGCCATCTGGAATATCCCTGTTATCCATATGTTTCATACCTTAGGGGCGATGAAACAGCGCGTCGCTCGTCAACCTGATGAGGTTGAGGGTGAATATCGTATTAAGGGTGAGAAAGAGGTGATCCAGACGGCTGATCGCATTGTGGCAGCCACGCTGGCCGAACTGGCCCAATTACAATGGTTATACCAGGCAGATGTTAGTAAGATCGTTGTGATCCCCCCAGGGGTGGATTTGAGTCGCTTTTATCCCATTCCCCCTGATGAAGCCAAAGAATTCATCGGTGTTCGCCCGTGTGAACAAGTGGTGCTCTATGTGGGTCGAATCGAACCCCTTAAAGGAATTGATGTACTGATTGAAGCGATCGCTATTATGCGCCAGAAAGGCGTGCGGGTTTGCCTGTCGGTGATCGGCGGGGAGCCTCTTTCTGAACCTGGGCTGCTGAATCATGAGATGGCACGCCTGCAGGCTTTGCGAGAACAGTATGGGTTACAGGATATGGTGGCTTTCTTAGGGAAACGCGGACAAGACACGTTGCCCTATTATTACTCTGCAGCAGAGGCTGTGGTTGTGCCCTCGCATTACGAATCCTTCGGCATGGTGGCTCTGGAGGCTATGGCCTGTGGTACACCCGTGGTTGCCTCACAGGTGGGTGGTCTGGCGTTTCTGGTGCAGAATGGCGTAACCGGTTTTACCGTGCCCGTGGATGACCCCCAGGCGCTGGCAGATAGGTTAATCGAAATCACCCAAGACCCCTCTCTGCGTAAACGCATGGGAGAGGCTGCAGCAGAATTTGCCCGCAATTATTCCTGGGAGAAGATTGCTGCTCAGATTCTCAAACTATACGAAGAGACGATTAGAGTTACGCAGCCCTTGAGATAATTCAACCGGCTTTAGCGTTTATAGGCGAGAAGCCTTAGCCCGTTAAGTACCACTAATACCGTGCTCCCTTCATGCCCCACAACCCCTAGAGGCAGGGGGAGATGAGCTCCAAATGCGGCGGCAACGAGTAGGACTATCACCGAGAGAGCAAAGATCAGGTTTTGCCACACCGTTTTACGTGTCTGACGTGCCAATCCAATGGCATAAGGAAGATGAGCCAGGTTATCTCCCATGAGCACCACATCCGCCGTTTCCAGAGCCACGTCACTGCCAGCTCCGCCCATCGCAATTCCCACATCGGCGGCAGCCAACGCAGGGGCATCGTTTACGCCATCTCCTACCATCGCCGTAGTGCCGTATTTTTCTTTGAGAACCTTTAAAATGCGCACCTTGTCCTGGGGTAGCAGACCAGCATAATACTCGTCTACGCCAGCCTTTTCAGCAATAGCGGCCGCCACGCGTTCGTTATCACCGGTGAGCATGACCACTTTGGACAGCCCCAATTTCTTCAGGTCGGCAACGATCTGGGCTGCATCGGGTCGAAGTACATCAGCCACGGCTAATAAGCCCAACCATTCTCCCTCTACGTTTACTAACATGACCGTTTGACCCGCTTGTTCAAGTGAGGCAACCTGGGCGCGCAAGGATGGAGGAATTGGAATGCGGCGTTCATCGAAGAGGCGCTCGTTCCCTATCCACACTGATTTTCCTTCTACAGAGGCTTCGACCCCCTGGCCGGGTATGGCTCTAAAATCTGTGGCTGTTAATAGTTTCAGGTGGCGCGCTTCGGCGCTCTTGACGATAGCACTGGCCAGAGGGTGTTCGGAACGTGCTTCCACTGAGGCTGCCAGGCGCAAGAGTTCATCCGCGGTGATCCCATTGAAAGGGAGAATTTGGGTCAAGGTAGGTGTGCCAGTGGTCAATGTACCCGTTTTATCGAAAGCCACCACCTGGATGTTGGCGGTCTGTTCCAGATGAACACCACCTTTAAACAAGATACCTCGACGCGCACCATTGGCTATTGCAGAGAGAATGCTGGCAGGAGTAGAAATCACCAGGGCACAAGGTGAAGCCACCACTAACCAGGTCATGGCGCGATAGAAAGTGGTATAAAAATTCTCTCTCAGGAGGAATGTTGGCACTATGGTCAGCAAGAAAGCCCCACCTAAAACGAGCAGAGCGTATACCTGCTCAAAATTGTCCAACATGCGCTGGGTTTGAGCCTTGGCGGATTGGGCCTCTTCAACTAACTGGATGATTTTGGCTAATGTCGTATCTTGGGCTAGATGGGTCACGCGTATTTCAAGCGCCCCGTTTCCATTAAGGGTGCCAGCAAATACAGGGTCACCGCAATTTTTATTAACCGGGATCGATTCACCTGTAATTGTAGATTGGTCAACGGTGGAGGTGCCGGTGATCACCTGACCATCAATCGGAAAGCGTTCTCCAGGACGCACCAGGACAATATCGCCGATGACTAGTTTATCCACAGGCACAGTTACCAGACGGGAACCGCGGCGAACAGTGGCGACTGTGGGGCGCAGATCAATTAATTTCTCTATGGCTTTGCGGCTACGGTCCATGGCATAGGTCTGCAAGGTGTTCGATAGCGAGAACAAAAAGAGCAAGACCGCGCCTTCGCCAGGTTGGCCGATTATAGCCGCGCCTAAAGCAGCCAGGATCATCAATAGATTGACATCCAGACGGCGCTCGCGTAGGGCCGCGATGCCATCCACTAGTCCGTAATAACCCCCGCTGACGAAAGCCAGAACATACATCAGTGTGATGGCCAGGGAAGGCAGGCCTAAGAAATTTTGGCTTAGAAAGGCGAGAAGGGTCATCATGCCGTTGATGATGGTGAGCGCCACCTCAAGTCTCTGCCGTGTAAACGCGGCGCGTGTGGGAATTTCCACCGCTGGGGCTGTGGTTCTGACCTCAACCTGCGCCAAATCATTCGAGCGCGAATGGGTGGGCAAAGTGACCTCGATGGTGTCGCCATGAAACACAGCCTGGAGCGATGGGTCGAGTCGGGCCAGCTGCTGATAGTGCTCCGCTAACTCCGAACTCATAGCCGCAATGCATTGAGAGCAAGTGGTCTCGCTTTTGAAAGCACATTGCAGGACACGCGCGTAGGCTTGAGCGCTGGCTCTGCGTACCAGGCTCAAGGCGTGCTCATCGCCCAGCACACGTGGGTCGTAATCCAGGCGTAATCTACCGTTCTGAAGGTCGAACTCGGCATGGCGAATGCCAGCGTATCCACGCAGGGTATCGCTTAGGATTTCGGTACAGCGTTGTTCGGATTTAGGCAATTGAGGGATGTTGAGGGTTTCGCTTCTTTGTTCCATGGTGTTCAAAGTGCTCTTGGTTTTTAATGTCGAAGGCCTCTGGCTGAGGCGAAGGCTACCCAACCAAAGACCTTCATGTAGGAGGACTTACTCATGGATCATGATTGGGTTTGGCACTGGGGACAGAGGCCATAATAAAGGACTCGCGCTCCAACCAGGTGATAACCAGAATTTGAGGCTACCTCTTCTCCCAGGGCGTGGACATGTTGACTGGGTAAGTCAATCACGCGATGACAGCGGATACAAGCCAGGTTAACATGTGGCTCAGTGTTACCATCATAATGGATAGCGTCATCGCCTGCGCTCCCGAGAGCGTTGACTATGCCCAGATTTACCAATGCATCTAACGTGTTGTAGACCGTGGCCAGACTGAGAGACGGGAATTGAGGCCGCAACTGCTCATAGATCATCTGGGCGGTGGGATGGCTCTCAGTGCTGGTGAGCAAACGATAAATCGCCAGGCGTTGAGGGGTCAACTTCAAGCCAGCCTGTTTTAGAATGTGTTTCAGGTTTTTCTCATCCATTTTATTTATAATCATTCTAAATCTGGAATAATTATAAATTAAATATTTAAATTGTCAAGGGGAAAAGCCGGTTTTTCAACGGACAATAACGATAGGATTATCTTTTAGAAGATTAACCTTAGAGGTTTTAGGCAGGCATCCCCGCCATTAACAGTCCCACCTGTTGACGCTTTGCTTCACGTGCGGATAAGATGCCCATGATCTGACCTTCGTAGATGACTGCTATACGATCTGATAGGGCAAGGATTTCATCCAAGTCTTCAGAGATAAGCAAAATGGCACGACCTTGCTGACGTTGTTCGAGCAGCCGATGACGGATATACTCGGTTGCGCCAACATCCAGGCCACGTGTAGGTTGAACCGCGAGCAACAGGGCAGGCTTCCGCTGTATTTCTCGGGCCAGTACTAACTTTTGGATATTCCCCCCAGATAGAGAGCGCACATTTGTCTCGACACTCGGCGTTTTAATATCAAATTCTTGCACCATTTGATGGGCGAATCTGCTGACAACCTGCATATCCAAAAAACCGCGGCGTGAGAGTGGAGGTCGGAGGTGATCCTTAAGGATCAGGTTTTCTGCGACAGAGAAAACAGGAATCGTACCTACCTGCAAGCGATCTTCCGGAATATAGCCCAGGCCAGCCCAAATTGCCTCGGCTGGTGATCTGTTGGTAATCTCTCGGCCACAAAGACGGATGTGGCCAGATTCAATCGGGCGCAGG
>JBBILY010000065.1:0-2035 GCA_037444705.1 Chloroflexota bacterium
GTCTTCAAGCTTTGGCGGCGCACGTCGAAGGTGGTGGCCAGGTTGAAACCCGCCTGGTCGTCATCCGATTCATTCAGCCGCCGACCGGTCGCAAACCGCGTCTGATGCACAGCCAGTTGGTTGTTAATGTAGGTCAGAGAGTTGAGGGCATTCAGCGCCCCGATATTGCCCGCTACGCGGGTGACATCTACGTTAGGCATTTCAAACCTCCTTGTTTGAGTAAAATTGGGGATCCTTCCCCTGAGAGATGCGCAGGCCCTAAATCAAGAGTATGGTGAAGCGGCCTGCTTTTCCTCCCTCCGCTAATCCATGTGAGAAGCCCTGGGTCATTTTGTTGCTATGCCTGTCACCTCCTGTACACTTTCTAACCTGAGCCTGTCATGATCATCTAATGCCGTTATCGTCCACAGGAGGGTGAACTTTAAAGCAAGGGCGTAAATTTTGGGTAAAAATGACGTAAAGAAGAGAAGCCGAGCGGCAATAGCGAGAAGGATTTTGCAGCCCAGGGATTTTCGTTTCTTCTACCCGCGTTGACGAAGCCCGCAAGAGCAAGTACAATGAATGGGGAGGTGGAGATGAACCGCCTTTTGCGTCAACATGCTTTTGCGGCGGGGCAAGTGGTGCAATTGGTTCAGGGCGACCTGACCCAGGAGAAGATGGATGCTATTGTCAACGCTGCCAATGCCTATCTGCAGCATGGAGGTGGCGTGGCTGGGGCGATTGTACGCCGCGGCGGCCCTCAAATCCAAGCCGAAAGCGATGCCTGGGTGCGTCAATATGGAGCGGTGAGCCACGACCAGCCCGCTTATACTGGGGCCGGCCGCCTGCCTTGCCGCTATGTGATCCACGCCGTAGGCCCCGTATGGGGCGAGGGGGATGAAGATGCCAAACTGGCTGCAGCAGTGATGGGCAGCCTGCGCCTGGCAGAACGCCTGCAATTGACTTCGATTGCTTTTCCGGCAATTTCAACCGGCATCTTCGGTTTCCCTAAAGAGCGCGCCGCAAGGGTGATCCTGGATGCCATTCAAAACTATTTCGCCGAAAACCCTACTTCGGGTTTGAGGCAGGTGCGCCTGACTTTGTACGACGCGCCGACGGTTGAGGCCTTCGAGAAGGTGTGGCGTGAAAAAGGTTTGAGCATGCAAGGGGGTGAAGAGCAATGACCTCGTCTGCGGAGTAGTATTTGGATCCATGATAACCTCGGTTCAAAATGAGAGGATTAAATGGGTGCGTGCCCTTCAGCGGGAAGCGCAGACGCGTCAGGAAGAGCAAGCCTTTGTGGTTGAGGGAGTACGCCTGGTGGAAGAGGCCTTGGCTGCTGGTTGGCCTGCCCTACTTGTGCTCTTTAGTGGAGAACTCTCTGAGCGCGGCCAACGTCTGTTGGAAGGCTTCATTGCCCGCAAAGTGCCTGTAGAACAGGTGGCCGAGCATGTGATGCGCGCCGTCAGTGATACTCAAACCCCACAAGGCCTCCTGGCGGTGGTTGCCATGCGCCCTCTGCCTATGCCTGCAGAACTGGATTTCGCCTTTATTCCAGATGGCATTCGCGACCCTGGCAACCTGGGCAGCATGTTGCGCACGGCCACAGCGGCGGGGGTGGATGCGCTCTTTATACCCAGGGGAGGGGTGGATGTTTTCTCTCCCAAGGTCGTGCGGGCAGCTATGGGAGCCCACTTTCGCCTCCCCATGCAGGTGGCATTCTGGGAGGAAATCGCCACCCGGTTGCGCCAATCGGCCCTGAAGGTGTACCTGGCGGATGTCAACGCGTCTGAGGTCTATACCCGCTTTGATTTTCGTCCGCCTCTGGCGTTAATTGTCGGGGGTGAAGCGGCAGGCGCAGGGGAAATGGCGCGCCAATTGGCCCACGCCCGCTTGTTTATCCCGATGGCCAGGGGCGTTGAATCGCTAAACGCTGCCGCGGCGGCAGCCGTGTTGTTGTTTGAGGTGGCGCGCCAGCGCAGCCGAGCCTCAACCACAATCTCCTTATAGGCGTGCGCAGCCATGAAAATTCGCTCGATCACATACTTCTGTAATC
>JBBILY010000065.1:2045-15780 GCA_037444705.1 Chloroflexota bacterium
TGGCCCGTGAATCAAAGCCTCTTACGCCAGGCGGGGGAGTTCCTCCATGCCGCCCGCCAGGCAATCGAAACCGCGGGTTACGAAGTACAGACCACACGTCTGGTCACCCCACCCTTTCCCTATTTGATCCCCTCAGTGAGGGCTTCTCTCCCTTCAGGGGCGGCGGCCTCTCCTTTTCAGTCTGAGGTGATAGACTTGGCGCAAACCCTGGAGGAGGCGTGCACCTCGAGTGGGATTGATTACGTCTCCCTAGGGCCGGCTTTGGTAGAATATCCCCAGAGTTACGCGGTTATCCCCGAAGTGCTCTCAGCAACTAAGGGTGTATTCCTGGCTGGCATGATGACCAGCCTTGAGGGCTATCTGTCTGTGGCTGGGGTGCATGCCTGCGCCGAAGTTATCCAGCGCAACGCCGCCCTGGCTGCAGATGGATTCACCAACCTGCGTTTTGCTGCCCTGGCAAATATGCCCCCAGGAGTGCCCTTCTTTCCGGCCGCCTATCACCTGGGGGATCAACCTGCCTTTGCCCTGGCGACCGAGGCTGCCGATCTGGCGGTGAGTGCCTTTACCGCTGCAGCCAACCTGGAAAGTGGCCGCAAGAAGTTGGTCGCCTCCATACAGAACCATGCCCAGGCTTTGACGGCCATCGCTCAAGACCTGAGCCGTCAGCATCGCCTGGCTTTCACAGGGATTGACTTCTCGCTGGCTCCCTATCCTGAGGAGGCGCTCTCCATTGGCGCTGCCTTTGAACGCCTGGGTGTGCCTGCGGTTGGGATGGCAGGCTCGCTGGCCGCGGCGGCGATTTTGGCCGAGGCGATTGACCAGGTACAATTCCCTCGGGTGGGTTTTAGTGGCCTGATGCTCCCCGTTTTAGAGGATGCGGTGCTGGCAAAACGGGCAGCTGAGAGTATCTTGAGTGTGGAAGACCTGTTGCTTTTTTCGGCAGTGTGTGGCACCGGGTTAGACACCGTGCCCTTGCCAGGCGATGTGAGCAGCCCAGAACTGGCGGCTTTGTTGCTTGACCTGGCAGCTTTAGCATTGCGTTTGAACAAGCCGCTCACCGCCCGGCTGATGCCTATCCCAGGTAAACGCGCTGGGGAGGCTACGGACTTTGATTTTGCCTATTTCGCCAATAGCCGCGTGCTGGCCCTCAAAGCCCGGCCCTTGCAAGGGCTCCTGGCCAGCAGCGAGCCATTCACATTACAGCAGCGGGGGATCTGAAGTCAATGCGGCGTCGGAGTAAGGTCATTCTGATTCAATGGGGTTGGTTGTTGTTCATAGCGGCGCTATCTACTGCCTGTGGTGAAGCCACCTCACCCACTCCGCCCATTAGCGCCCCTTTGAGCATGCCTTTGCCCCAATCAGAGATGACCCGCCTGGCTGCCGTAGGTTTCACTCAGTCGCCTACAAGCCGCCCTGCGGCGACGCCCCCCGCCACGCCGACAGAGGTAAAGATCCTCACCTCTACACCCACCGCTTCCCCTTCACCTAGCCCGCTTTTACCTACGCCAACCGAGGTGCTTGCCATTACCCCAGGCCAACCTCATTTTTCCGAAGCGACGTTGGAGGCTGCTCCCCTTATCCGGGCGAGCGAAGAACCGAGCAACCCAGCGCCTCGTCCTGGGTTAGGTCGCTTCCTGATGTGGTTTTGTGCCAGTGTCTTCGGGGTCTTGCTCTTGCTCATGGCTGCTGCCCTGGTGGCGAATCAGGAGCGTAGAAGGCCGGGCGGCTTGAGACATCCGCCGGCTATCAAACAACTTGAACCCGGCCAAACCTGGGCTGAGGTGTTTGGACGGGTGGCATATGTGCCACAGCCTCTTAGCAAGGCTGCCTCTAACGACCTGGCTGGCATCTGCCTGAGGGTTGAATATCCGGATGGAAAAGGCGGATGGCAGGTGCTTTTCGATCGCTCTCGTTTCACCCCTTTCTACCTCTCCGACGACAGCGGGAGCATCCTCGTTGAACCTGAGGCGAAGAACCTGCGCTTTGTGGGAGAGGGCAATTCGCCCACACCAGAGCAATTGCGGGTGGCGCAGAGCCTTCTAGGCCTCAGACTGCCTCAAAACCAGGATCAGGAATATCGCCTCAGATATTGGGAATTGCGCCGCGGACAACAGGTGGGGGTTGTGGGGGGGTTGCGCTGGCTTCAGGTGCTCCAGGCTTTTCAGGTAGGTCACACACCCGCAAACCAGGCGATCAGCACCATCTCTACTTTGAAAGCGGGCTCTCAGAATTTCGTGCGGGGGCGCATCACCGAGGTTTCTATGCCTCTGGATTTGGACGCGCAACGCCCTCTGGCATTGATCCGTCTGTTGGTCAGGGAATTTCAACCACAAACGGGATGGATCACCCTGGTGGATGAACGACGGGCGGCTGTTTTTCGCTTAGGAGATGGCGAGACCTCCATTTGGGTCAAAGCCTCGCCAGATAGGCTGATTTTTTCAGGGCGCGGCGTGGAATTACCTCCAGACCAACTTCCCGCATACCTGCAGGCTTTGGGTTTGCCTGCCTTGTCCACTGCGGGGAGGACGATCCGCTGCGCTGTATGGATATATCGCCGGGGAGACCCCATTAGCATTGGTGGGATGGTGGAAGAAGTCCCCACTCTGGAAGCCCATGAGGTGGACCTCTCTGCGCAACACCCACCGCTGATAGCCATTGCCTCCCTGCAATCGGGTCAGGGACCAGTGCGGGTCCACGGCAAGATTACGCAAATTTCTGAGCCTCTGGACGATGATCCCAAAGCCCCCTTGGCTTTCTTGCGACTGTTGATCGAAGAGCAGACGGAGGACGGATGGAAAAAGCGCCTGGATGAGGTGAAGTCGAGCCCCTTCGTCTTGGATGATGGCAGCGGTCGCATCTGGGTTCAGGTGGATAAGCCGGAGGCGGAGTTCCTGGGCGAGGGGACATATACCTCAGCCATGCAGGCTGAGAAGGCTTTGCTGACCCTGAAGCAGCCACTCAGCGCCGCCCGCGGTAGGAAATTGCGTTACCGCTTGTGGGAAGTGCGCCAGGGCGAGCGCCTCACTGTGCGTGGATGGGTAACCCATCAATTGGTGCTGACGAACGTCGAAACGGCCAAATCGTTTTTTCCAGCCAAGATGTTTTCCCCCCTTGGGGTTCAAAGCCGACCCCGAGCGATCACTCTGGGGATGATTGGGGTGGTCTCTCTGTTTGGGGTGAGTCTCCTGTGTCTGAGCCTGTTTAATCTGGCGAGGGCGTTGTTGGGGCGTTAGCGTTCTGAGTTTCGTGGTCAGCCCTCCAGTATTCCCCTGCCTGGCGCCTGAGTAAACCCTGGCCAATGAGTTCGCGGCGCAAGGTGGCGGTGTTTGGATGAAAGCGGGAGAGGCGTTCGTTTATCTCGTTCCAAATGATAAACATTGTAATAGCCCTGTGCCTGAGCGCTCACCAGGCCTGCTTCCGCCGAGGCGCGCCAGGGGCTTGTTTGATCGCCAGTATTTCTGGTAAAATAAAATTCGCATGCGGGCGTCGCCAAGGGGTAAGGCATCAGCCTTCCAAGCTGACATCCGCGGGTTCGAATCCCGTCGCCCGCTCTGGCTTGTGCCAGATGTGTCGGTCTTCATAGAGTGGGGTGCTTGATACAGGAGCACAAGATATATGATCAGGGCCCGTAGCTCAGTGGTAGAGCGGACGGCTCATAACCGTTTGGTCGCGGGTTCGAATCCTGCCGGGCCCATCCTTGTTTTAAAGGCGCATCTGCCATGGAGGGGAGAATGGCTGAAAGAATATCTGCCAGGGGGTATACCAGTGTTATCCTGGTGCTGAACATGAAGCGCTTTATCCACCCACAGGATCAGGAGCGCTTTGAAACGATCCGCGGCGGAAGCGAGTTTGCAAAAGTCCTGCGAGAAATCTGGCCAACGGCATGCCAAAAGCAGGACTTCTTTATTCCCCTTGAGGAAGAAAGACGCCTGCGAGCCGAGAAGGAGGGACGGAGATTCAGCGACGATGAGAAGATGAGCACAGAGCAGGTAGGCTTTGCCACAGGCATTTATCGCGCTATGATCGTGGAGCGTTATGCCTGGCCCACCTATGCCCTGGACAAAGCCCTTGTGGAATTTCCCCCTGAGTTGCGCTCTAACTTTCAATTTAAAAAGTTATTCTTGCGCGCCTGGGAACGTTGGGAAGTGTATATTCGGCCCTCGTTTAGCGGCTTCTTTGTCATCCGCCTCACCCAGCATTACCATAAAAAACCGCGCCTGTTGCTCACCCTGGCTCAAGACGTGCTCGACCTTCAGGAGAGCCTGGATGTGCACAGCGCTCGCCAATGGCTCGAGCGTAAACGCCACGAATTCAAGAATGATCCTGAAGAATTGGCCAAGCGCGAACGCTCTATTCAGGCCTTACTGCAATGGATGGGAGCCGAGGAGGAGGGCGGGGATCTGCTCTACTATCCTGTTCAGTGGAAAATCGCCATGGAGGTGGCTGGCCTGTTCGTCCAGAAAATCGGCACGCATATTCCACTCTCCAATGGACAACCCCCCATCCGCCTAATTAAACCTGATGAAAGACTATCCATCCCCTTACACGATTCCTACGTCATACATCATCTGGATACGTTACTGGCCCACCCCTCTCTGATTAAGGGCCACGACAAAAGAACAGTTACCGCGGGAGTTCAGGTGCCCATCAGCCTGAATGACATCCGCCACAAGGAGGCTCATCGGCTACGCCAGGAGCTGGCAAATTTGTGCGAGGGCTCGGTGCTTAAACCCCGTCAATCCAGGGTGAAGGATGACAAAATTGACCCAGCAGCCGAGGAGCAGCGTTCAAAGACTTCCAGCAGAGAAAACATTTTCTTTCCTAAGCCGCGTTGGAGCATTGTGGATCACATCCTTGAGGAAAATCAGGCTACCTGGAACGATGAATTGTGCCTGCTGTTCTCGCGCACGGCCGTGATCATGCCCTCTCCTAATTGGCAGGATAGTGATCTGGCCGTTTCTACCGTTCCCAGCGCTACCTTACATGCGCGATACCCACGCTACTGGGAAGCTATTGAGCACATGATCGAGTTTGTAGTTGAGGTACATGTCCTGGGGCAACTCTTAGAAAGCCTGACTTTTGATTTGTTGGAAGATATCGCCCAGGTGGTGCATGAGACGCGGGCTAAACTCTTCTCTGGCGATATTAAGATGCACCCACGTCTACCCGATCTGGTGGCGCGGGCCACACAACTGCGCCGTCTGGCCGCCATATGCCAGTCCCTTAGCCATCCACAATTCTGGAGCAGGGCGGAATACGCCATTAAAAAGGCTGAATATTTGTTTGGGCAGTTAGGTGTGCCCCGCACGCTGGAACATTTGGAGCGAAATATCAGCAGTATTAACAGCGTGGTAGACCATATAGATGAACTCTACCTGGCTGACCTCTCGGAAAAGAACAATGACAAGACCACTTTACTTTCTATTGGCCTGGCAGCAGCCTCACTAACCCTTACCCTGCTCATGTTGCCATCGTTTTGGATTGATTTGCTTCAGTTCGCTCAGGCCGATCGAGGCGGATTGCGAGGTTTTGTGTTAGGATTCTGGGTGCTGGGCACATTCGTAGCCCTGGTTTTAATCCTGCTGGCTGGATATCTGTTGACCATGACCATCCGCCAAAAGCAGCGATTAATTGAATTGATTCGTAAGTTTATGAGAGGCGTTTAAGCGCCCCCATGGGTTGATCGCAGGAGTCAATATGAAACCCCTCCCTGAGTCTCCACTCTCGCTATGGCTGGATACTTATGGTCCTTATACCCCCCAACCACCTTTACAGGGCGACCTTCAGGTGGATGTAGCCATCATCGGTGGCGGTTTCACTGGGGTGATGACTGCCTACGAGTTGAAACGGGCTGAGCCCGGTTTACGGGTGGCGCTGCTTGAAGCTCGCACCATCGGTTATGGCGCCAGTGGACGCAATGGCTCTTTTGCCATGACTGTGGTTGGCCTGGGTTTTGGCGTAATGCCCAAACTGATGGGGGTGGAACGTTTCAAGGCGGCGCATCAGTATATGGTGCGCGCCGTGGAGCAGTTAGACGAATTGATCCAACGTGAACACCTGGAATGTGAGCGTATCCGGCCGGGCTTTCTGCGCGTGGCCACCACTCAAGGGTATGTGCGCCGTCTGCAACACGATGTGGAGATGATGAACTCCCTGGGCTTCGACGATATTTACTGGATTGACCAGGATGCAGTCAGAGCACGCGTCAATTCAGCTCGCTATCTGGGCGCCTTGTGGGAGCCGCGCCTGCTGCTGGTGAACCCGGCTAAACTGGTGCGCTCAGAACGAGACCTGGCACTGCGCCTGGGGGTTGAAGTCTACGAGAACACTCCGGTGGTTGAGATCACCTCGCACCCTAAGTTTCAACTCAAAACACCTCAGGGAAAGGTGAGCAGCGAAAAACTGGTCTTTGCCACCAACGCGTATTCTCATCTCTTCCCCGAACTGCGCCGCAAACAAATTCCGGCCTTCACTTACATGATTGCAACCGAGCCGCTCACCACCGAACAACTGGCGCCCATAGGTTGGGTGAACCGCGAAGGCATCGAAGATGCGCGCAACCTGATCCATTACTATCGCCTCACCCTTGACAACCGCCTGGTGATGGGAGGCGGACCGGTAAGCCTGACCTTTGCCAACGACTTGAACGGCGATCGCAGCCCATCTGCCTGGCGCCATTTGGAGGCGCACATCCGCTTTTTGTTCCCCTCCCTGGTGGGGGCGCGCATCAGCCATCGCTGGGGTGGGCCATTCTCGGTCACTGTGGACCTTACTCCGGCCATGGGCTATATCGGCGACCGGCGTGCCGTCTATAGCCTGGGGTGTATCGGGCATGGCGTCTCGGCCAGCCATCTTAATGCCCAGACCTTGCGCGACCTGGTGTTAGAACGTCAGAGCGATTTGCTGGATTGTCCTTTTGTCAATCGGCGCGTGATCCCCTGGCCTCCTGAGCCATTGCGCATCGCCGTGGCTTTCGCCTTACGGAGTTATTTGCAGGCCGAAGATTGGTTCTATGAAAGAGATCTCCCTCGATGAGAGATGAACGCCCAAAGCGCACAGTTTTATGTAGGCACCTCCGGCTGGATTTATGAGCACTGGAAAGGGCTATTCTATCCCGCCGACCTGCCCAAGAGCCGCTGGTTTGAATACTATACATCGCAATTTACTACCGTAGAGATAAACGCCACTTTCTACCGCACCTTCAAGGAGCAAACTTATCTGAACTGGCGCCAGAAAGCCCCACCTGGCTTCCGCTATGTGCTCAAAGCGCCACGGGCCATTACCCACCGCAAATACCTGGAGGCGGTAGAAGACGAAATTGCCCGTTTCTGGAAATCCGCCCGCTTGCTGGAGGATAGTCTGGGGCTCATTCTGTTGCAAATCGCCCCTGGCACGCCTTGCGATCCAGAACGGCTGCGCAAAGCCTTGCTGGCTTTCGAAGAGCCAGCGAGGGTGGCCGTGGAATTCCGCCGCAAGGAGTGGTTTAATGATGAAATCTACGCCTTGCTGTGCGAATTGGGGGCGGTCTTCTGCAACGCCGACTCACCTAAAACTTCATTGAATGACTGGCTCACCTCCCCTACGGCTTACATCCGCCTGCATGGGCGCAAGCGCTGGTATTCTTACAACTACTCGGATGAAGAACTGAGCCAGATCGCTGACCTGGCGCGGGAGATGGTGCGCCGGGGGGACCAGACTGTCTATATCTTCTTCAACAATGACTTTGAGGGCTTAGCACCGCGCAATGCCTTGACCTTAATTCGCATGCTATCGGGGTCTGTATCAAATTAGGATTCGGGCTGCCGTGGGTTGTGCAGGTTCGACTTTCTAGGATGCCGGGTTCAGGTTATGGCTCAGGCCAAGATGAGGAGATCATAAGGTTCAAGAACCAGCGCCCCTGCCTTGGGCAGATCGCTCAGCCCATGCAGGCGGCTTTTCTCACGACAATAACATTGATCTAAGATGTAAGCGGGAACGATTTGCTCGAAGTCGCTGAAATTAGCGAAGATTAAGGCGCGCTGCCCGCCATAGGTGCGGATATATCCCAGCACATGGGGGTTTTCAGTGTTGATAACCTCCAAAGCATTGCCCGAGAAGGCAGGCTGGCTCTTACGCAGAGCAATGAGGCGTTGCAGGCCGTGATAAATGCGCCCCTCGAGGGTAGATGGGTCATTGCGCCGGGCGTATCTATCCCAATCGGCACGCAGGCGATGCACCCAACGGCTATCCTGAGCTTTGGCTGGGTCATCGCGAAAACTATAATCGTTAAGTTGTCCGATTTCATCTCCCAGATAGAGCAAAGGGATGCCGCCAACGGTGAGGGTGATGCCGTGTAGCAGCAGAATCCGCCGAATAGCCAGTTCCACTTCGTTCGGGCCTTCTTCGCGCAGAGCCTTTTCCAGGCCAGCCAGCGAGGCGCAGGTGCCCGAGATGCGGCAATCCCCAGTTTTGGGATTCTCCTGGAAGGGTAGGCCACGGGCGAAACTGCCGGGAAAGCGCCCGGTGTAGAAGGCATTGAGGAACTGACGATGATGATAACCCTGAATGCCCAGGCGGGCGGCGTCTTCATCGGAGAAGGTCCACCCAATGTCGTCGTGGCAGCGCACGTAGTTGACCCAGGAGGTGCCGGCTGGCAAGGCATGGCGCTCTCGCAGCGCCTGCTCCAATAAGTTCACCTCACGCGTGGCCAGCGTGTTCCACAGCAAAGCCATGAGCAGGGGATTATAAGAAAGTTGACACTCATCCGGGGCAATGTAGCGGACAACCTCGTCTGGATGGACAATGGCTTCGGATTTGAAGAGCAGCCCCGGAGCGGCGATGCGCGCCACAGCGTTAAAAGCGCGGATCAGCGTATGAGCCTTGGGCAGATTCTCACAGGCTGTGCCCATTTCTTTCCAGGTGAAAGCCAGGGCGTCGAAGCGTAAGACATCTACCCCCAAATTGGCCAGGAAGAGCATCTCGCCCGCCATCTGGTTGAAGGTGGCAGGGTTGCTGTAGTTCAGATCCCACTGGTAGGTGTGGAACGTTGTCCACACCCACTCTGTTTTCTCCTGCGCCTCGTCACCTGCTGAGGTGAGCGGCGTGAAAGCCCCAGGATGCTCTTCCGGGAAAATCTCGCGCAGGTGATGTTGGTAGAGATCGGGCAAGGTGCGGTCGGGGAAGATATAGTAGAACTGGCGGTAGCGCGGGTCGCCCTGGCGCGCTCGCACTGCCCAGGGATGATCTTCGGAGGTATGGTTGAGCACAAAATCCAGCACCAGGTTGATGCCTGCCTGGCGCAACGCTTCAGCCAGGTGGCGGAGATCATCTATGCTGCCCAGACCGGGCTGCACCTGGCGATAATCGCTGATGGCGTAGCCGCCATCATTATTCCCAGGGCGAGTTTTGAACAGGGGCATCAAATGCAGATAGGTGAGGCCCAATTCCTGAAAGTAGGGAATTTTGTGGCGTACCCCTTGCAAGTCGCCGGCAAATAAATCCACGTAAATGACCCCGCCCAACATCTGGTTGGATTGAAACCAATCAGGATTGGCCTGGCGTTGACGATCCAATTCGCGCAACTGGGGTGGGCGTTCAAACCAGGCAGAGGCCATAGCCACCAGAAGTTCTTCCAGGTAGTAAAAGAAGTCGTAGTGATTGCCATACAGTTCTCGCAGATGGGCGAAAAGGCGGGGGAAGTGCGCCAGCAGGCGGGCCTTAAAGTCCTGCCAGGCTTGTGGATCCAATGCAATCTGCTCGCTCAGGCGATGCTCCAGGCGGGGTAGCAGACGTTCCAGGGTGTATGTGGTGTCGAAGTCCATAGGCCTATCAGGTCAGGGCATATTGCGCCAGGGCGAGAGCGCCTAAAACCCCGGCGCGGTCACCCAGTTGGGGTGAGACGATGTAATCTTCAATGTGATCCAGAATCGCAGGCGATTGCACATAACCGTTGAGCGAGGCGAGCACCCCGGCGCGAATGCGGGGATAGAGGTGCGTCTGTTTCATCACACCTCCGCCCAGGATGATGCGTTGAGGGGAGAGGGTGCAGATAAAGGTATGTAACGCCTGGGCCAGGTATTCGGCTTCCAGTTCCCAGGCAGGGTGATGTGGGGGCAGGTTCTCGGGGCGCACGCCCCAACGCTTTTCCAGCGCCGGGCCAGAAGCTAGACCTTCCAGGCAATCGCCATGGAAAGGACAGGAACCGCGGAAGGGATCGCGCTGGAGATCGTGAGCCAGGCGAATATGTCCCATTTCGGGATGAATGAGACCGTGTAGAAGTTTCCCGCCGACCATGCCACCCCCACCGATGCCGGTGCCGATGGTCAGGTAGATGAACGTATCCAACCCTTGAGCAGCGCCCCATCGCCCTTCACCGAAGGCGGCCCCGTTAACATCGGTATCGAAAACGATGGGCAGATCAAAGTGCTGGCGTAGCGTGCCCACAAAGTTGGTATATGACCAGCCGCTTTTAGGAGTAGCGGTGATATACCCATAGGTGGGAGAGTTTGGGTCGGGGTCTAAAGGGCCAAAAGCAGCCACACCAATGGCTTTAAGCGGGCCGTGTTCAGATTGCGCCTGTTGCAGGAAGGCGATCGTGCGCCCCAAAGTCTCATCGGGGGTAGTGGTGGGGAAACGGGTTTCGGCTTGCAAGTCTTCGGGGCCGCTACCCACGAGGATGACAAACTTGGTGCCACCGGCCTCAATCCCGGCCAGAAGTTGCCTGGGGCTCATCAGTCGTTGCCTCTATCTTCAACCAGCGATATTCGAACGGTTGCAGGCGGGTTATACCCTGGATGGTTTGGCGGCAGAACAGGTCGGTGAAAGGAGGGTGCAAATCGGGAGGCAAACTCACATCTTGGGGCGTGTCGCTCAGGTTATTGAGAATGAGCAAACGCTCCGTCCCTTCCATGCGCGTATAAGCAGCCACACAAGGTGTGCCCACCTCCACCCAGGTAAAACTGCCCCAGCCCAGGCTAGGATGGGCTTTGCGCAGGGCGATCATCTGGCGCAGACGTTGATAGAGCGAGCCAGGATCGGCGCGCTGCGCCTCAACGTTCACGCGTTGGTAGCCAAAGATGGGATCGTCAATCACAGGGGCATAGGGGCGCACGTGAGGGGCAGTAAAGCCAGCGTTAGGGGCTGCACTCCATTGCATGGGGGTGCGCACGCCGTTGCGATCGGGTAGCCAGATGTTGTCGCCCATGCCAATTTCGTCGCCATAATACAGGATTGGCGTGCCCGGCAGGGTGAACAACAAAGAATTGGCCAATTCGATCTTACGCTGATCGCCATCCAATAAAGGCGCCAGACGGCGGCGGATGCCCAGGTTGAGGCGCATGCGCGGCTCGGGGGCATACTGCTGCCACATCCATTGGCGCTCTTCTTCGGTAACCATCTCCAGGGTCAGTTCATCGTGATTGCGTAGAAAGGTGCACCATTGGCAGTTGTATGGGATGGGTGGGGTGCGCGCCAGGATGTGTTCCAGATCGTGGCGCTCTCCCTTTTTGAGCGCCATGAAAATGCGCGGCATGAGGGGGAAATGAAAACCCAGATGAAATTCATCCCCAGGTACTGTGGGATCGCTCAAATCGCCCCCAAAATAAGGACGCACATCTTCGGGCCACTGGTTGGCCTCACACAGTAAGATGCGGCCGGGATATTCTTTATCCAGCATCGCCCGCAGGCGCTTGAGGTAAGCGTGGGTCTCGGGCAGGTTCTCGCAGTTGGTGCCCTCGCGCTCGAAGAGGTAGGGCACGGCATCGGCGCGGAAGCCATCAATGCCCAAATCGAGCCAGAAACGGGCGATTTTTAACATCTCCTCCTGCACTGCCGGGTTATCATAATTCAGGTCGGGCTGGAAACTGTAAAAACGATGCCAGTAATATTGCCTTGCCTGCTCATCCCAGGTCCAATTGGATTTCTCACTATCCACAAAGATGATGCGCGTTTGGAGGTATTTTTGATCCGTGTCGCTCCAAACGTAATAATTGCGGTAGGGGGAATTTCGATCTCTACGAGCGGCTTGGAACCAGGGGTGTTGGTCGGAGGTGTGGTTGAGCACCAGGTCTGCAATGAGGCGAATGCCGCGCTCATGGGCAGCCTTGATGAGGGCCTTGAAATCATTCAGCGTGCCATAGTGCGGGTGGATGCCGTAAAAATCGGCGATATCGTAGCCATCATCCTTTAGTGGAGAAGGGTAAATGGGCAGGAGCCAAAGACAGTCCACCCCCAAGTCTTGCAGGTAGTCCAGTTTCTCAATCACGCCTTTCAGGTCGCCATGATCATCACCATTGCTGTCAAAAAAGGCACGTACATACAGTTCGTAGAAAATAGCGTTTTTATACCACGGGTCTGGATTATAAGATGATGCCATTGCGTTGGATGACCTCTCTAAACCAATAGGCGCTCTGTTTGGGGGTGCGTTGCAGAGTTTGATAGTTCACCCGCACCAGACCAAAACGTTTGCTGTAACCGCGTTCCCATTCGAAATTGTCCAAAATGCTCCAAACGAAGTAACCGTGCACATCAGCGCCTTGCTGGATGGCCTGATGCAAAGCCAACAAGTGTGCCCACAGGAAGTTGATACGCTGCCAATCGGCAACGAAATCCTTTTCGTCAGGATGATCTGGGGTGGCACAGCCATTCTCAGTGATGTAAATCTTGGGGTTGCCGTAATGCTCTTTAAGGTTGAGCACTTCGGCGCGCAAGCCATCGGGGTTTATACCCCAGCCCATCTCGGTGTAGCCCCAGCCGGGGGCGGCATAGGGGGTCAGGCGCGCTTTGAGCCAGCCGCCAAACAGGTCAAAACTCACGCGGTCGGTGTTGTAATGGTTGACCCCGAGATAGTCCAGTGAGCCCTGCAGCAAAGCCAGGTCGCCGGCTTGGCGTTGTGGGGCATGCGCACCCAGCCAGTCGAAGAAGTCTTCGGGGTAACGCCCGTGAAAGATTGGGTCGAGGAACAGGCTGTGGGTCTCAGCATATACGCGGCGGGTGGCAGCCAGGTCTTCGGGGCGGTCGCTGGCGGGAAGAAGGTGATTGAGGTTGAGGATTAATCCAATCTGCCCCGAATAACCGCCCTGGCGGTAGACCTGGACTGCCTTGGCGTGAGCCAGAAGCAGGTGGTGGGCAGCCTGATAAGCCTTTGAGGCGTCGCACAGGCCAGGAGCATGTAGCCCTGCCCCATATCCCAGGAAGGCCGCCACCCAGGGCTCGTTATGGGTGGCCCAAAAGTGCACCCGGTCGGCCAGGCGCTGAAAAACGGCGTGAGCGTAATCGGCAAACCAGTCAGCGCAATCCCGATTAGGCCAACCGCCCAGGTCCTGGAGGGCCTGAGGTAAGTCCCAATGATAGAGGGTGGCTTTAGGTTGGATACCCGCCTTTAAAAGGGCATCCACCAGACGATCGTAGAAATCCAGCCCTTTTGAATTGAGCGCACCCCGCCCCTGGGGGAAAACCCTCGGCCAGGAAATGGTGAAACTGTAACAGGGAATCCCCAATTCAGCCATCAGGGCGACATCGGCTTTCATACGATGGTAGTGATCGCAAGCCACATCGCCCGTATCGCCGTTTAAGATGCGATCAGGCTGGCGCACAAAGCGATCCCAAATGCTCTCCCCCCTGCCGTCTTCGTTGTAAGCCCCCTCAATCTGGTAAGCCGAAGCAGCCACACCCCATAAGAAACCTGGAGGAAAGGATAATTCCGCCATCTGATGACTCCTCACAAATGAGGTGATCGTGGGTTATTTGACTCAACACC
>JBBILY010000066.1:0-15754 GCA_037444705.1 Chloroflexota bacterium
CCCCCCCCCCCCCCCCCCGCCCCCCCCCCCCCCCCGCCCCCCCCCCCCCCCCCCGCCCTGTTCATTTTATTCGCCATCCCCAGCTTGGGAATGGGTAAAAGGCTGAGGCGCTGGATCAGGCCGGGTGAGTCAGCTGCCTCGGCCGCGGCCGTTGAAGAATTGGGCAGCAGCCAGGCCATCAGCCTGGCGCCCATCCAGGATCAGGCGGGGCGCCCTGGGGTTGGTGGCCAGCGCAAAAGGCGCATCCCCATCCCGCTGGAATTTCGCAAAAAACTGGCTGTTCCCCAGGAGAAAGAGGCGGAGCCCGAATCAACCTCTCTGCCCCAACGCGATGAACGTTTGCCGCCTCTGGAATTGCTGGTGAATGAACAGACGGTGCGCCCTGATGAACGCACCATCAATGAGACCGCTTATCTCATTGAAAGAACCCTGGCCGAATTTGGCATACCCGCCAAAGTAGTGGGTTACCGTATAGGTCCGACGGTGACCCAATATGCGGTGGAACCTGGGTTTGTGGAAAAAACCTCAGGCGCGGAGGGCGAAGGCAACCGTCAAAAGGTGCGCGTCGCCCAAATTTCAGCCCTTGGCCGGGACCTGGCGCTGGCTCTGGCAGCGGAACGCCTGCGCATCGAGGCGCCTGTGCCCGGCCGTCCCTATGTGGGTATCGAGGTGCCCAATCCGCGCTCCTCGGTGGTGCGCCTGCGCCCCATTTTGGAAACCGAGACCTTTTATAAGGTGGGCTCGCCTCTGGCGATCGCCCTGGGGCGGGATGTCTCCGGGCAGCCACTGGTGGCCGACCTGGGTCGCATGCCTCATCTGCTGATCGCCGGCACCACAGGCTCGGGAAAGTCGGTCTGCATTGCCGCCCTGACCACCTGCCTGGTGATGAACAACACCCCCCAAGACCTGCGCCTGATCATGATTGACCCTAAAATGGTGGAACTGGTGCGCTTCAATGGCTTACCTCACCTCTATGGCAAGGTGGAAACGGATCTGGAACGCATTTTAGGGGTCCTGCGTTGGACGGTAGCGGAGATGGATCGGCGCTACCGCCTGTTGGAAGCCTCGCATTCGCGCAATCTGGACTCTTACAACCGCAAGGCGAGCCGCCGCAAAGGCGTTGAACTTCTGCCGCGCATCGTTGTCTTGATTGATGAGTTGGCAGATTTGATGATGTCTGCCCCAGAACAGACAGAACCCATGTTGGTGCGTTTGGCGCAAATGGCGCGCGCCACCGGCATCCATCTGGTGGTAGCCACCCAACGCCCCGGCACAGACGTGGTCACCGGCCTGATCAAAGCCAACTTCCCCGCCCGCCTGTCCTTTGCTGTGGCCTCTTCGGTTGATTCGCGCGTCATTCTGGACAGCGCCGGCGCTGAGACCTTATTGGGGCACGGCGATATGCTTTTCCTCCCTCCAGACGCCTCCGCGCCGCTGCGCGCCCAGGGTGTGATGGTAACCGATCAGGAAATCGAGCGCGTCATCACCTTCTGGCAGAAGAGCCACACCCAGGAAATGGCTGAGCCGCCTTGGGAGGAAATGCTCAAGCAAGAGCGCTTCCTGGCGGGGCGCGATGATCTGCTGGAGCAGGCCATCACCATTGCGCGGCAGATGCAGCGGGTGAGCGCCTCTCTGCTGCAACGGCGCCTGCGCATTGGTTACCCTCGGGCGGCGCGCTTGATTGACGAGTTGGAACAATTGGGCATTATTGGCCCATCTCAGGGTGGGGGGCGCGATCGGGAAGTGCTATTAAAGGACCAGTCGGATGAGGAGCACTACCGCGCTGAAAGTTAATCTGCGCTAATAGGCATTAACCTTCCTTGACAGCCTTTCACCCTGCTGTTAGGATAAACGCGTCCACTTCATGCATAGAAAGGTGAGCCAATTTGAACGAACGTGTCGTTGAGCGTAAACAGCATCAGAGCCTGACCGACCTGTTACGGTCACGCTTTGGCGGCATCCTGGAGCCGATTGCCGCCTTTCTAAATCGCCTGGGTTTAATGCCGAACACGGTCACCATCCTCGGCCTGGTAGGGAACACCCTGGGGGCGGTCTTGCTGGGGCGGGGTGAGATGACCCTGGGGGGCGTGGTGATCCTGCTCATGGGCCCGATTGATGCCCTGGATGGGGCCATGGCGCGGCAGCGGGGTGAACCTACGGAGTTCGGCGCCTTTGTGGATTCGGTCACCGATCGTTATTCCGAACTGGTCATCTTCGGCGGTTTGCTCTATCATTATCTGCAACAAGGCGACATTTTGTATGCCATGCTGGCTTATGTGGCTGCGGCGGGAGCGGTCCTGGTTTCTTATACGCGCGCCAGAGCTCAGTCGCTTGGCCATGAGACCAAAGTGGGCCTGCTCACGCGCCTGGAACGCTATCTGGTGCTGACCCCAGCGCTGATATTTAACATCCCCCATGTGGCGCTGTGGATCATGGCGCTCTTAACCAACCTCACCGCCTTGCAGCGCATTTTGGATGTGCGTCGCCAGGCGCATAAACGCCAACATCACTGAGATAAACCAGTTTGGTTTTTCTGGGCGATCTTATATATGAGAGGATAAATCATGCCACCACAAGGTTTTTATATCGGCCCGGTCTTTATTTACTTCTATGGGATTATCCTGATGCTGGGGGCAGTGGCCGCCGCCTTTCTGGCGGAGCGAGAGGCGCGGCGGCGTGGGCAAAACCCCGACGTGGTTTGGGACGCGCTGGTGTGGATATTGATTGCCGGGATTATCGGCGCCCGCCTCTGGCATATCCTCACCCCGCCACCTTCAATGGTTGAGGCAGGCATTACCACCAAATATTATCTAACCCATCCCCTGGATGCGTTGTGGATTCGGCGCGGCGGGTTGGGTATCCCCGGAGCGGTGATTGGGGGCGTGGTCGCCTTATACTGGTTCTGCCGTCGGCGTAAGCTTAGTTTTGCCATCTGGGTGGACATCGCCGCGCCCGCGGTGGCGCTGGGGCAAGCCATTGGCCGTTGGGGAAACTTTACTAACCAGGAACTCTATGGCGCACCCACCACCTTGCCCTGGGGCATCCCTATCGCCCATGAGACTGGCTATCCCGCCGGGACGCGCTTCCACCCCCTGTTTTTATACGAGTCGCTCTGGAATTTGGCCAACATGTTCTTCTTGCTTTGGCTTGGGCGGCGCTTCGCCGATCGCCTCAGGCCGGGTGACATTTTCCTGACCTATCTCATCACTTATCCGCTTGGGCGTTTCTTCCTGGAATTTCTGCGCCTGGATGCCGCCCAGGTGGCGGGGATCAATATCAATCAAACTGTGATGCTCATCGTTGCGCTCAGCGCGGCCTTGTTCCTTTACTTGCGGCATCGCCCAGGGGGAGAGAGTTCGCACGCGTAACCCTCTGCGTGAGGCTTCCAGGCGTACTTCCCCCTTCTTTACAAATCTGTAAACAGGACTGTTGTCTTATTGGCGCATTTAACTGAAACATTTATAGTAAAAATCGTTAAAAGTTAAAAAATGATTGTAACACGTGACCTGGGAAAGAAGTTTGGCGATTTATGGGCTGTGAATGGCGTGGATCTGCGGGTTGAGGCGGGTCAGGTGCTGGCCTTGTTGGGGCCTAACGGAGCAGGTAAGACCACCACAGTGCGCCTGTTGACCTCGGTCTTACGCCCAAGTCGCGGTCGGGCCTGGGTCGCGGGTTACGATGTGGAGCGTCAGCCTGAACAGGTGCGCGCCTGCGTAGGGGTACTCACTGAGCACCATGGCCTGTACACCCGCATGCCGGCTGAAGAATACCTGGATTTTTTCGGGCAGATTTATGGCGTAGAGCGCTCTGTGCGCCAGAGGCGCATTGGCCAGTTATTAGAGCAATTTGGCCTGGGGGCTGAGCGTAAGCGGCGCATTAGCGAATTCTCGAAAGGGATGCGCCAGAAACTGGCTCTGGTGCGCGCCCTCCTGCATGATCCCGCGGTGCTGTTACTGGATGAGCCCACATCTGCCATGGACCCTGAAAGCGCGCGCCTGGTGCGCGAGGCCATTCGAGCCTTGCGTTCAGCCAGTCGAACGATCATTATCTGTACCCACAACCTGCCCGAAGCGGAAGCCCTGGCAGATCAAATTGCAATCATCAGCCGCGGCAAGATCATCGCCCAGGGTAGCCCAGAAGCGCTGAAATCGCAATGGTTGGGGCCGCTCGAATATGAGGTCAGGCTGGGGTCACAGGTGAATGGGCGTGAGGTGAAATTGCCGCCCGAGGTGCAATTAATTGCCCAGGGAGGCGATTGGTTGCGCTTTCGCACGCCAAACCCAGCCCAGGCTAATCCTCTCTTGTTGCGGGCTTTGCTCGAGCAGGGAATAGCGGTGCTGAGTTTATCCGAAGTGCCGCGCAGCCTGGAGCAGGTTTACCTGCGGGCTGTCAATATGGCTGAGGAGGGTGGGCATGTTTGACGGCTTAGGCCTGCGGCTGCGTCCAGCGCTTATTGTGGCCAGGCGCGAGGTGCGTGACCAGCTTCGGGATTGGCGGGTGCTATTTCCGATCGTTGTGCTCACCCTCTTCTTTCCCGTCTTGATGAACTATACCGCGCGTCAGGCGATCTCATTTGTCGAGCGCTATGGGGCTCCCATCATCGGCGATCGTCTGATCCCCTTCCTGCTGATGGTGGTGGGCTTCTTCCCCATATCGGTTTCATTGGTGATCGCTTTAGAGAGTTTTGTAGGGGAGAAGGAACGCCATAGCATTGAGCCGCTCTTGAGTAGCCCTTTAAAGGACTGGCAGTTATATCTGGGTAAATTGCTGGCGGCGCTGGTGGCGCCTTTGTCTGCCAGTTACCTGGGGATTGGGGTCTATCTGATTGGGGTGTATTTCAAAATCGGCTGGTGGCCTGAACCCATCTTACTGATCCAAATTGTGTTGTTGACCGCAGTGCAGGCGCTGGTCATGGTGAGTGGGGCGGTGGTGGTTTCGACACAAACCACCTCGGTGCGGGCGGCTAACCTGCTGGCTTCCTTTATTATCATTCCGATGGCGTTTCTTATCCAGGGTGAAAGCATTGTGATGTTTTGGGCGCGCTATAGCGGCTTGTGGTGGGTTATCGCCGTTCAGATTTTGATCGCAGTGCTCCTGGTGCGGACGGGAATAGCTCACTTCAACCGCGAAGAGTTATTGGGTAGAGACCTGGATGTGCTAAACCTTCGTTGGGGTTGGGGGGTGTTCAAAGAGGCATTTTTAGGCGGCGCCCATTCGCTCCGAGAATGGTACGCAGGCATGGGCTGCCTGCTTCGGCAGATGAGCCTCCCCATTGCTCTGATGATCCTGGCGTTGACGGCTGCGGCCTGGATTGGACAGGCTTATGCGCGGGTGTTTACCTTGCCGCCAGGATTATTCGACCCCCATCGCCTGGATCAGGGTTTTCTGGAAGGTCTGGGGGCAATCCGCTTCTTCTCAATGACGGGCGCGGGCAGGGTTTGGCTGCACAACGCCCGCGCCATCGCCCTGGCGACGGCCCTGGGTATTTTCACGTTTGGCGTCCTGGGGGTCCTGATTTTGATGATCCCCCTGGCGTTGGTGGCCTATTTTGCCGTCAGCCTGGGCAACGCGGGTATATCACCCATTTCCTTCCTGGTGGCTTTGGTGCTACCCCATGGCATCCTGGAAATTCCAGCCATAATCCTGAGCGGGGCAGCCATTTTGCGCCTGGGGGTGACCCTGGTGACCCCAGCTGAGGGCCGCACCATTGGCGAAGCCTGGCTGCGTTCCCTGGCCGATTGGGCCAGAGTGATGCTTGGGCTGGTGTTGCCATTGCTCTTTGGGGCGGCATTGCTGGAGGTATTTCTCACGCCGCGCCTGGCGTTGTGGATACTGGGAGGTTGAGGGGCAAGATCCGTTTATTGGGAGGGAGATCCTGTGCCAAAACTGATCATCCTGGGTTCATCCAACGCAGTTCCTGATGAGAATCATGAAAATACCCACATGGCGCTGGTGGGTCATGAGCGAACGGTGTTAATTGATTGCGTCAACACCCCTGTTGTGCGCCTGCGCCAGGCGGGGATTGTGCTGGACCAGATCAGCGACATCATCCTCACCCATTTTCACCCCGACCACGTTTCAGGGGTGCCATCCCTGCTGATGAATTTATGGCTGTTGGGGCGCACCAGGCCGTTGAACATCCACGGTTTATCGCCGACCCTGGAGCGGACGGAGAAGTTAATGGAGTTTTACGATTGGGCTTCCTGGCCGAATTTTTTCGCGGTGAGATTCCAGCGCCTGCCTGAGGCTGAGATGACCCTGGTGCTGGAAACCGAGGAGTTCCGTGTGCTGGCCTCTCCCGTGCGCCACTTAGTGCCCACCATCGGGTTACGGGTTGAGTTTCTCCGCTCAGGGAAGGCTCTGGCTTATTCCTGCGATACCGAACCCTGCGAGGCCGTGGTACGCCTGGCAGCCAATGTGGATGTGCTCTTGCATGAGGCCAGCGGTCGCGGGGTTGGGCACGCCTCCGCCGATCAGGCCGGGCAAATCGCCCAGGAGGCCGGAGCGCGCGCTTTATATCTGATTCATTACCCAACAGGCGCCTTTGACCCCAAGCCTTTGGTGGCCGAGGCACAAAAGCATTATAGTGGCCCCGTGCAACTGGCGCTGGATTTTATGCAATTGGAATTTTGAGGCTTTGGAGGGGGTTTCCTTACCAACCCTCGATAAAGGGTAGCCACTCCTGGTTGTTATCCAGATGACGGGCAAACAGATAACGCGCCGAGACGGGCGGTTCAGTGGGTTGGCGCAGAAGATGCATTTGGGCCTGTTCCAGGGTGCGGCCGCCTTTGCGATGGTTACAACTGGGGCAGGCAGCCACCAGGTTATCCCACGCATGGCGACCACCCAGGTGGCGTGGGATCACGTGGTCTACGGTGAGATAGGGGGAGCGTTGCCCACAATACTGGCAGGTGTAATCGTCACGCCGCAGCACTTCGCGCTTGGTCAGGCGGATGCGCGGGCGGGGGCGTTTGACCATTTTCTCCAGGCGAATCACCGAGGGGCGGGGATAGGAAGCGGAGACCGTTTTGATCTCTCCGCGGCCGTTGAGCACCAGGTTGGCTTTACCGCTCAAGATCAAGCCAATGGCGCGCCGCGTCGTGCAGACGTTGATGGGCTCAAAATTGGCATTGAGCACCAGGACTGGAGCATGCATCAAACCTCCGCAAACTTTCAAAATTATAGCATGGGACGGCAATTTTGGCAGCGGGTTGCCTGGCCTTATTTTTCTTAATTTTTCTTGACAAAATCTGTCTTTCTCCCTACAATAAAATCCGGAAGATGGAATTTATGCTATCGCTAATAATCAAGAGATACGACGTGTGCTTGTGTCTGGGGCGGGGGCTGTAACCACCGCCTTGCAGGACATGCACCTCGTTCTCAGCCAACTGCCGTAGGCGGTGGACAGTCACCCCGCATGGGTATCGTTTCTAACACTGGCGTGATCGTCCGCCGCTTTTTGTTTTAGCAGTTGGCTTTTTGATGTGAATAAAAAGGAGTTAATCGGTATGAATACCCCAGTTCTTACGATATCGGAGACGTTACGCGTCTATGATGACGTGTTACAAACCATTGGCAAAACACCCCTGGTGCGCCTGAAGCGCCTGGGGCGAGATCTACCCTGCCCCCTGTACGCGAAGGTCGAATTTTTTAACCCCGGCGGTTCGGTGAAAGACCGCATTGCCGTCAACATTATCGGGGAGGCGGAGCGCAGCGGTCGCCTCAAACCTGGAGGCACGGTGGTAGAAGCCACTTCGGGCAACACCGGGGTCGGCCTGGCCATGGTGTGCGCTAAGAAGGGCTATAAGGCAGTCTTTGTCATGCCAGATAAGATGAGCCAGGAGAAAATCCAGCTCTTGCGCGCCTTCGGCGCCAGGGTGATCATCACCCCCACCGCGGTTGCTCCGGATGATCCCCGCTCCTACTACAGCGTTGCCAAGCGCATTGCGGCTGAGACGCCGAACGCCATCCTGGCCAATCAATATCACAACCCGGAGAATCCGCGCAGTCACTATCTCACCACAGGGCCCGAAATTTGGGAGCAGACCCAGGGTCTGGTGACCGATGTGGTCATCGGCATGGGAACCGGAGGCACGATCAGCGGCGTAGGTCGCTATCTGAAAGAGCAAAACCCCAATGTGCGCATCATAGGGGTAGACCCGGTGGGTTCCCTTCTGCTGGAAACCTGGCAACACGGCCGTGTGCCTGAGGATGTGAAGCCCAAAACCTATAAGGTCGAAGGGATTGGCGAGGACTTTTTGCCCTCGACCCTGGATCTCTCGGTGATTGACGAGGTGATCCGCGTCGGCGATAAGGAGTCTTTTCTGTGGGCGCGACGCCTGGTGCGAGAGGAGGGCCTCTTCTGCGGCGGTTCCTCTGGCTCTGCCCTGGCAGCCGCCATGCGCTATGCGCGCAACCTATCTCCCGAACGCCTGGTGGTGGTGATCCTGCCGGATTCGGGTTCTCGCTATCTCTCCAAGTTCTACGATGACAAGTGGATGCGCGAGAACGGTTTTCTGGAGGCCGTCTGGAGCGAAGCCAGGCTCAGTGACCTGCTCGAGGCCAAACCCATGCCGGGCTTGATTACAGCCAATGTGGACGATCGCATGACCGAGGTGATTGCCCTGATGCGGCAGCATGACATCTCGCAGGTGCCCGTCCTAAACGCCGATGGCTCTCTGGCGGGCATGGTCACAGAGGTGGACTTATTGGAACACATGTTACACGGGACGCATGTGCATTCGCCAGATGAGACCATCGCTGAGATCGTGCGCCCGGCCAAAGCGGTCTTTCCTGCGTCCGAGTTGCTGGAAAACGTCTTGCCAGCCATCATGAACGGCGAGGTGGTACTGATCGTTGAGGGCAACCGCCCGCTGGGCATCTTGACCAAGATTGATGTCCTGGATTTCATCGCTCGTGCCCTTTAAACTTTCTGAGGAGATCATTGACATGGAGTTTGAGACAGCCTGCATCCACGCCGGGCAAACGCCCGACCCGAGCAGCGGGGCGGTGATGACCCCCATCTACCAGACGGCTACCTATGTTCAGGATGGGGTAGGGCGGCCGCGTGGTTATGAGTATTCGCGCACTGGCAATCCCACCCGCACAGCCCTGGAGAATTGTCTGGCCGCCTTAGAGGGCGGCGCTTTTGGCCTGGCTTTTGCCTCGGGCATGGCCGCCACAGACACAGTGTTGCGCCTGCTCCAGCCCGGAGACCATGTGCTGACCTGCAACGACCTCTATGGCGGCACCTATCGCCTTTTCGAGCGGGTGTTGCGCCCCTATGGTCTGGACTTCACCTATGTGGATACCACCGACCTGGATCAGGTGCGTTCTCACCTGCGCCCGAATACCCGCCTGATCTGGCTGGAGACCCCTACCAACCCGCTACTGAACGTTAGCGACATCGCCGCCATCGCCCGAATCCGCGCCGAACTGCCAAATCCGCCCCTGTTGGTGGTGGATAACACCTTCGCTACGCCCTATCTGCAACAGCCCCTCGCCTTAGGGGCCGACCTGGTGGTACATTCGACCACCAAATACCTGGGAGGCCATTCGGATGTGGTGGGTGGGGCCATTGTGGGACGACAGCCAGACCTGCGCCCGCTTCTGGCTTTCTTGCAAAACGCGGTGGGGGCAGTGCCGGGGCCACTGGACTGTTTCCTGGTGTTGCGAGGCATCAAGACCTTGCCCCTGCGCATGGGACGCCACTCAGAAAACGCCACGGCGGTGGCTAATTTTCTGGCGTCGCACCCGCGGGTGGAACGCGTGTTGTACCCTTTCCACCCCTCCCATCCTCAGGTAGCGGTGGCGCGGCGGCAGATGCGCCTGGGCGGGGGTATGGTGTCTTTCGTGGTCAAGGGAGGTGCCCAGGAGGCGCGCCGCGTGGCAGAAAGCACGCGCCTGTTCGCTCTGGCTGAATCGCTGGGAGGCGTGGAGTCACTGATCGAGGTGCCGGCAGCCATGACCCACGCCTCAACTGCTCAGTCGCCCCTGGCGGTGGATCCAGGCCTGGTGCGGCTTTCAGTGGGCATTGAGCATGTGGACGATTTGTTGAAAGATTTGGAGCAGGCTTTGGGAGTGTGATAGGGCAACTCTAATGTTGCCCTACGCCGTTTCGTCTAAATAATTTGCGTCTTCGTCGAACAAATGCAGCTGTAATGAGGTTGATTCATCTACAGAATAGCGAGCTGCGTTGCGCGGGCTTTGTTCTCTATGAATATCTTCTTCTAGATCAATTTTTTCAAAGACTGCGATGAGCTGTTTGGGACGTATAGACAGAGGTTCATTAATCCTTTGGCGCGCTAACTCTACGTACTTGGGGATGATTTCGTATCCCACATAGTGGCGTTTTAGCCAATAAGCCACTTTTAACGTCTGGCCTGAACCTGCAAATGGATCTAGCACCAGCTCATTTGGGTAAGAGTACATTGTGATCAGGCGATAGGGAATCTCCTCTGGAAACGGGCAGGGGTGGTCTAAATAATCAGGGGGGACCGGAGCGATATGCCAGATATTATTAGCGATATCCATCGTAAAAAGGCGATTAATGGGATAGCGAGCGGCTTCTTTCTCCTCTTCACTGCGACCTTGATAAATTGGTGAGCCTGATTTGCGAAAAATCAGGATATATTCGGTCATTATGTTTGGGTAATAATACCCCGGATAAGGTTTTTGGATGGTAACACCTGCTCGCTTAACGCCCGCGGTAGTTTTGTGCCAGATAATATCCTGGTGGAATTCCCATCCGATTCGTATCAGTCGGGTGGTCACATCAAAAGGTACAGGGTAATGTTTACCTTCAAGGAGAAGTGTTCCAATTACAATGGCGCAGAAGCCACCCGGTTTGGTCACCCGTAGAACTTCGCCGAACACCCTCTCAATCCAGTCTAGGTAATCAATATAATCTCGATACCCATTGTCGTAAGTACGTGTACGGTAATAGCGGGTTTTGTCCAGGGCGTGGATGTCGTAGTCAATGGCGTTCCAATAAGGAGGAGAAGTAACCGTAAGCGAAACGCTGTTTTCGTCGAGCTCCGGCATGGATTCGCACGAATGTAAGAAGATCTGATCCATAGAATTACCCATTAGGTGCGATAGTCAGAAATAAGTTTATTGTTCACCTGATAGCCCTCGCATAATGGTTGAATGGGGCAACGAAAACACAAGGGGCTAGAATGATTAAAGCAAAAATTGGTGCCAATAAATATCAAACCATCATCGAAATTGGCCACGCTTAGACCCGAATGCTCATATTCTTCGAGGAGGAGAGCATGTTGAATGCGTTGAATCTCGACTTTTGCGGGTTGTCTCCTATGGCTCTTTAGATGATTTACTGCGATCTCTGCATATGCTTTGCGTAGCGGGACGGATAATGTCTGCTCCGCTTCTAAGCCACGGATATTGGTCACACGTAAATAATTCAATCCCTGTTTGCCCATCCCGGGTTGTATGACCTTTGCTCTCATGTAATAATTTTCGGAAGCCCAATGAAGAAGATAACCTGTTCTCCATAAGACTCTACCCGCATTGGAGTCAAAGGGCACTTCGAAGGAAAAGGGTCCCCAACCTCTTTCGACCTTGCGCGTTAACCCAAAACTTGAGACCATCCATTTGGCGAAGAGGTGACAGGCTTTATCTCCGATGGCTTTACCCAGGCCGTAACGTTGGTGATCCTTTAGCTGCTGGCTCATCGTTTCGGCTGAAGGCCAGGATTCCAGATAATCTATCAGTACGGTGGCTCTTTTCTGCTTATCATGGGTGTCACGATCCAGTACCAGGGGCAAAGCCAGGGGGACTCCCCAACGAAAAATCGCGTAGTTTAATGCCTGTTTAGAATTGTCAATGAATAAATTGTATTTATTGGGGTTGGCATGATTCTCCATTCCCCAAATTTCGGCGCGCATCCCTTTAATCGTTTCGTGTTTTCGCAAGATCTCATCAATAGCCAGACCAATCTCCTTGAAGAAATCTGCGGGACGATGTAAAAATCTGATCTCTTCTCGATAGAGCGAATTAGTTACTTCTATAGTCAATTGCCTGACGCCAGTCAAATCTGGGCCCTGATCTAAGACAGCGCAAAGTAACAGAAAGCGCAAGAGCAATTCACGCCTGGTACAAGCGCCATCGCGTTTGTCTAAACCCTGGATATCCAAAGTGTTATTGGCGATGAAAAAATGTCCGAATGGCTCTGCCTGGTGCACTGGGGGGCGAGAGGGGTTTTGTCTACCAGACTGAGCAATTGACCGAACCAGATCTGTGATTGATTGGAGAGAATGGAACATCCTTGTGATTCCAACAAAATGAAAGCATTGTTGTTCCCGCGCTTATATATCCAGGTTCCTCACCTCGCGGGCGTGGGTCTGGATAAAACGGCGGCGTGGCGGCACGGCCGAGCCCATGAGCATATCAAAGGTGCGGTCGGCTTCGGCGGCATCCTCGATGGTCACCTGGAGCAAGGTGCGGCGTGCGGGGTCCATGGTGGTCTCCCACAGTTGCTGCGGGTTCATCTCGCCCAGGCCTTTATAGCGGGTGACGGTAGCTTTGTCTTTATTGGCCCCCAGGGATTCGAGGATGCGCTCTTTTTCCGCCTCGCTATAGGCATATTGCACGCGGTCTTTGTAGGCGATGCGGTACAGCGGGGGTTGAGCGATGAACAGATGGCCATTTTCGATTAAAGGCTGCATGTAGCGGAAAAAGAAGGTGAGCAATAGGGTACGGATATGGCTGCCGTCCACATCGGCATCGGTCATGAGCAAGATGCGGTTATACCGCAAGCCTGAGAGGTCGAAGTTCTCGCCAATGCCGGTGCCCAGGGCGGAGATCAGGGCTTTGACTTCGTTATTGACCAGGATTTTATCCAGGCGAGCGCGTTCAGTGTTGAGGATCTTGCCCCGCAGGGGCAGCACAGCCTGGAAGTGGCGGTCGCGTCCCTGTTTGGCGCTGCCCCCTGCCGAGTCGCCTTCGACGATGTACAGTTCCGTCTTCTGAGGGTCGCGCTCCGAACAATCCGCCAGTTTGCCGGGCAGGGTCAGGCTCTCCAGGGCAGACTTGCGGATGACCAGATCGCGGGCTTTGCGGGCAGCGTCGCGGGCGCGCATGGAGGTCAGGCATTTCTGGACGATGGCTTTGCCGGCGGCGGGATTTTCCTCCAGGAAGGTGCTGAAGGCCTCACCCACGACCTGTTGCACCAGGGTTTGCACCTCGGGGTTCATCAGTTTGACCTTAGTCTGACTCTCGAATTGCGGATCGGGATGCTTGATGGAGATGATGGCGGTCAGACCTTCGCGGGTGTCGTCGCCGCTGAAGTTGGGGTCGGAATCTTTCAACAAGCCGTTACGCCGGGCATAATCGTTGATGGTGCGGGTAATCGCGGCTCTCAGGCCGGTCAGATGGGTACCCCCATCAATGGTGTTGATGGTGTTGGCGAAGGCATAAACCGACTCGGCAAAAGCATCGGTATATTGGATAGCCGCGTCCACCGTGATGCCGTCAATCTCCTTCTCGACATGCACCACCGGGTGAAGCACCTGGCGGTTGCGGTTGAGATAGCGGACAAAGGAAGTGATGCCTCCCTCGAAATGAAAGGTCATCTGGCGCTCAGTGCGCTCGTCGAGGAAGAAGATGGTCACCCCACGCGTGACAAAAGCCATCTCGCGAAAGCGCTGCACCAGGGTTTCGAAGCGGTATTCCACCTCGCCCTTAAAAATCTCGGGGTCGTATTTAAAGGTCACCTGCGTGCCGGTATCTTTAGGGTCGCACTTGCCGATCACCGTCACCGCAGTGGTAGGATAGCCGCGCTCATAGCGCTGGTAGTGGATTTTGCCCTCGCGGCGCACGCGGACTTCGCACCATTCGGAGAGGGCATTCACCGCTGAGACCCCCACCCCATGCAGGCCGCCGGAGACCTTATAACTGCCGCTGCCAAACTTACCCCCGGCGTGCAGGGTGGTCATGACCACCTCCAAGGCTGGCTTCTTCATCTGCGGGTGGAGATCCACCGGGATACCGCGCCCATTGTCGTTGACGGTAACGCTGCTATCGGGGTGGATAATCACCTCGATGCGGTCACAGGCGCCGGCAAGCGCCTCGTCAATTGAGTTATCCACCACTTCATAAATCAGGTGATGCAGGGCTTTAATGTCGGTGCCGCCGACGTACATACCAGGGCGACGGCGCACCGCTTCCAGCCCCTCCAAAACCTGGATATCTTTGGCATCGTAAGAGTAAAGGCTATTTTTAACCACTAATTCCTCCGCAAATCAACATAGTGCTATCCCTGGCGTCTATCCAGGAAGAGCGAGGTGAACCCAGGGATATACCTCCTGCTCGCTGAAAAGTGATATAGAGGCTATCTCCCCTCAACCAGGAGCGAGTGCTGGATCAACCTTTGCACCCAACGCACCCCATCGCGATAATAAATGAAGGTGCCTGCCAGCAGGCCGGTCGCAATGAAGGCATGTCCTACCACTCCCACCATTGAGAGCCAGGAAGTCTCGGCGGGAACGCGCCACAGGATGTTGAAGCCCTCGCTAAACACCAGCAGGGTGAGGAAGAAAAGGCTGGAGCGCGAGGCGGTCGTGCGCATTAAATGCGTACCCTGGCGAATAGAAGCCCACATCTTGTGCTGAAAGGCGAAAATGCCGTGAGCCGAGAACAATAACGGGAAGAAAATCCACACCACAATCACAGCCAGGAAAAATAAGACCACGCGGCTCACCACGGGGTCACCCAGGAGGGCCAGCGAGATGCCGCACATGGCTGGCAGTCCCACCGCAAAAGTTAACCCCACCAGGTAAAGCGCCAAATACACCACCTGCAAAGAGGCCTGAGGCCACTGGCTTAGGGCCTGGCGCCATTGGACCTTGCCGTTTAGGGAAGCCTGGGCGACCAGGACGAAGTAGAGCGCTCCCAATACCAGGCCCACGAGGCTCAGCAGTAACCACCAGAGCAGCAGGCCTCCTGCGGAAGTGACCTCCCACATGGGCGGGTTGCCCAGGGGCGTCTGGATCGGTTGGCGGGAAACCATCAGGCTGGGGATGCCCACCGGGTAGGTGCGCAGGGCGGTGAATAAGTTTAGATGCTCGGCTACCCAAAGCCACGCCTCTCGCCCCAATTGTAGGGTTTGAGCCATTTCAGGAGCCTGCAGTTCCGGCAGGGTTGAGACCTGGGCAAGGTAGGCTTGAATGAGCGTCCTGATCCTCAAATGCGGCCCAAACCACAAAAAGAGATCCAGGACGATGGGGAATAGCAACAACATCAGGTGGTTAGTGACCGTGTCAAAACCGGCCATGAGGCAGGCAATCAGGTTGGATGGGGTAGAACTCGCCTTCATGTCTAATAAATTTTACCATAGGGTGCATATCCCCGAGGGTCTGCTAACCGCGTGGAAATTGCTCTTCCACGAAGCCAAAATTGTTGTAAAATTCAATCACTATATTCAGCAGTGGATTAAAGTATTCATTATAGGGCAGTAGGTGAAAGAGATCATCTATCTCATGATGCGGGCTGATATTTTTGCCGGATTGATGCCTGAACAACTGGAGCAGGTGGCACAACTGGGCCAACCACTAACCTACCATGCCGGCGAAGTGATTTTCCAGGAAGGAGCCCATAGCGACGAACTCTACCTGATCCTTGAGGGGGAAGTGGACATTTTGATGGACCCATCGCTGGTAAGGGGAGCCAAGCAGGAGAAACGGTCGTTGATCACGGTGGCCACTTTGCGCCAGGGGCAATGTTTTGGTGAGATGGC
>JBBILY010000067.1:0-15490 GCA_037444705.1 Chloroflexota bacterium
TAGTGGTCGGCATGAGCGCTCTTCAAGAGGCCCAGAACTGCCTCCTCCAGACTTTCGGCTGCCAGCACCAGTTTCCCATTATGCAAGGCGATGGTCTGCCCCTGGCGCACGGCGACCCCGTCAATCTCCACGCTGCGCGTCGCGGTGGTGATCTCGCCGCTTTCCACACTTTCCAGAGAAGCGATCATCTCCTGCACCACCTCTTCAAAATCGCCATCCGGCGCCAGACGCATGATCGCCGCCAGCCCTTGGGGGATGGTACGGCTGGGCACTACGACCACTTTCTTCACCGTCAACTCCGCCGCGGCTTGGGCAGCCAGGATGATGTTCTTATTGTTTGGCAGGATGATGACCTTATCAGTGGGCAGGTTTTCAAAAGCGCTCAGTATTTCCTGGGTGCTGGGGTTCATGGTCTGCCCGCCATCCACGATGGCTGCTGCTCCCAGGCTGGCGAAAACGCGGCTGATCCCCGGCCCAGGAGAAACCGCCACCACAGCGATCTGGCCCGGTTCCACGTTGGCTAAGGTGAGTTTTCCGCCCCTGCGCTCAGCCTCCAGTTGCTCCATTTGTTCCATCAAATTCTCAATCGAGACCTTGGTCACCGTCCCCAGAGACAGGGTGTATTCGATCGGTTCATAACGCTTTTCGGTGGGCACATGGATATGCAGGCGATACATGCCATCCCCTTCTCCCACCTGGATGGAGGTGCCCATCTCCTGCAGAGTCTGATAAAAATCTTCGATATCCAGGGGGGCACGCGGGCGAAAATCCACCACCACCTCATAGTCCTGACCTGGCTCGATCAGTTCCATCTCCTCCCGCAAGCGAATCGTCGCCAAGGGTTGCACCGTGGTAATGGCTGTATCCAGCGGCAAGCCACGCACATAGCGCAACATCCCCTCTAAAATGTAGAACAGGCCTTTACCGCCGGCATCTACGACACCCGCCTCTTTCAACACATCCAACAATTCAGGCGTGCGTTCCACCGATTCTTTGGCTTCGGCCACCACATGTTCCAGGATTTCGAGAGGATCGCTGGTGTGGAGTAAAGCCTTCTCGGCCGCAGCGGCAATGTCTTTGGCTACCGTCAGGATAGTACCCTCCACAGGGCGCACCACCCCTTTGTAGGCCGTGTCGCGCGCCACAGCAAAAGCCTGAACCATAGTGGCAGCATCTAATGTCTCCAGGTTGTCAGCGGCGCGGGCGATACCACGCCACAACTGCGATAAAATGACCCCCGAATTTCCGCGGGCTCCCATCAGGGCGCCATGTGCCACGGCGTGCACCATCTTGCCAAAATTGCGTTCGGCAGAATTGACGATTTCATCATACGCCGCCTGCATGGTGAGCACCATGTTAGTGCCGGTATCCCCATCCGGCACCGGAAAGACGTTCAAAGCATTAACAATTTGCTGGTTGGTCCTCAGCCAGGTGAGGCCAGCCTCCACCAGTCGTTTTAACGCCTGACCATCTATGGGCTGTTCTCGCAACAACCTCAGGCGTTCAGGGTTACCTTCCACACTTGCATCTGCACCCATCCAAATGGCTCCTGTAAAAATATTTCAATCTAACTCGCTCACGCGCAACCCACGCACGTGGACATTGACTTCATTTACCGGCAATCCCAGGGCTTTTTCAACATGATAACGCACGGTATTGCTCACACTGCTGGCCACAGATTTAATGCGCGTACCATACTCGACAATGACATAAATGTCAATATTGATTTGCGATCCATCATAATGAACTTCCACGCCATGCATGGGATCCTTGACCAGAACATGGGTCAGACCGTTGACGATGCTCTTGTGCGCCAACCCAACCACGCCATAGGATTCCAGCGCGGCGTGATAGGCTATGGTGGCAATGGCGCGGGGTGAAACCTGGATCGTACCAAGGGGATTAGTTTCGCCAGTCATCAGAACCTCACATCTTGTAAGAATAAATGATCTGTGGTAATATTTGGCGGCTAACAGCCAGGAGGCTGTTTATCTTGCGCTTATCTCGGGTGTTGTTCATCCGAATTTGAGAGGAAGTGAAATTATGGCAAAATGTGAACATTGTGGCAAGAAGACCACCTTCGGTCGCAACCGTCCCTGGTCTAAGAAAATGACACCCAGGACCTTTAAGCCCAATTTGCAGCGCATCAGCGTCTTCGAAAACGGGCGGAAGGTGCGCAAAGTGCTGTGTGCCAAATGCATTCGCACTCTGGTGAAAACCTCTTAACGCTTCTTTCTGGTTTAATTTAACACCAACCTTCACTTTTTGATAACCCTTTCCAAGCCTCTCCTCGGCGAGAGGTTTTTTATTGATTCACACAGAGCGCTCTGCCTTCCCGTGACGCCTATAAGGCTAACGGAAGAGAAAATAAACCCAGATATAAAACGGGATCAAACCGCCAACCGCGATTAAAGCCAGCAGCCCCAGGGCGATGGTGATCCAATCTACATCCAGGGGGTTCTCCTGCGGGGGGATATACTCCGCCTGCGCTGGCGACTGGCGCCCCTCATAAATGGGCGGAAGCGAAGGCCCAGCCTGGGTTGGGACAGAGGCAGGCATCACCGTGGTAGGCGCTGAGGCCGGCGTAGCTGTGGTGACCGCCGTGCCCTCCGTTTGATACAAATTGGCCAAGTTGCTTTGCCCGCTGAAGGTGATCAACACCCGCCCCAACTGATCGGCGGTGCGATAACGTGCGGCAGGCTCTTTGGCTAACACTTTGAGTAATATTTGTTCCAATGCTGGAGAGATAGCCGGGTTCAGGGCACGCGGCGAGGGAGGTGGGGCTTCGCGGTGCAGGCGCGCCAGTTCCGCCGGCGAAGTGGCGTTGAAAGGCAACTGGCCGGTGAGCATCTCGTACAGGATCACTCCCAGGGAATAGACATCCGAAGCCGGTGACGGGGGCCCACCTGCCGCTTGTTCGGGGGCGAAATACTGGGGTGACCCCCAGACGACCTCGCTTTTCTCTTCAGGTTGAATAGAAGCCAGGGCCCGCGCGATGCCAAAATCGGTCACCTTCAGGCGGCGATCGGGGGTAATGAGCAGGTTGTGTGGCTTTAAGTCACAGTGCACCAGGCCGGCGCGGTGGGCATATCCCACCCCGGCGCAGGCCTGCACCATCAGGTTGATGGCTTCATCCAGCGAAAGGCGGCCTCGGCGTTGCAGGATATCCTTGAGATGGGTGCCGGGCACATACTCCATGACGATGAACAGGCGGCCAGCATCCAGGCCGAAATCGTGCACGGTGACGATATTCGGGTGGGTCAGGTTGGCGGCGGCTTTGGCCTCTTGATGAAAGCGCTGGCGGAACTCTGGGTCATCCGAAAAATTCTCACGTAGCACTTTAATCGCCACATTGCGCTCCAGCATCAGGTCGCGGGCGCGATAAACCACAGCCATTCCCCCCGTCCCCAGCCGCTCTTCCAGTTGGTAGCGATTGCTCAGGATGATCGTTTCGGGCATTTTACCCATTACTTACAGGATCAGGTAGAATTGTACCACTGCTTCAGGTTTCATCGGAAAGCACATAGCCTTCACGTCCCATTGAAGCAGGCAGCGTAACCTTCCAAGGGTTTTATTGTTTTCTTTTACAGGACAAATCAAGTTCAATGGAGCAATGACAGCATGCCGCGCGCCATCCTTGCCTATAATCCCGCCGCCGGGCGCTATCCCTCGCGCTTGCTAGCCGAGCGCGCCGCTAACGTGCTACGCCAGTCTGGCTGGCAAGTCACCTTGGAATCGACCCAGAGCGGCGAGCACATCACCCAACTGGCACACCAGGCCGCGGCCAAGGGCCTGGAGGCTTTTTTCGTGGCTGGGGGTGATGGCTCGCTCAACTATGCCATGGCGGGCTTGCTGAATAGTGAAACCGCTCTGGGAGTGCTGCCCTCGGGAACCGCCAATGTCTGGGCGCAGGAATTGGGTCTGCCCGGGCTATCGTGGACGCGTTGGATGGCCCTGGAGGAAAGCGCTCGGCGCCTGGCACGCGCCGAAATCCATCGCGTGGATGTAGGCTTGTGCAATCAGTACCCTTTCTTGCTCTGGGCAGGGGTGGGGCTGGATGCCTTTGTGGTACACCGTATTGAACCCCGCAACCGCTGGGAAAAACACTTGGCGGTGTTGCAATATGCCGCCACAGTGGTGTGGCACGCCAGTTACTGGCACGGCATGAATCTGAAGGCCGAGGCCGATGGTCGCACCTTACAGGGGCATTTCCTGCTGGCTCTGGTCAGCAATGTTCACTTATATGCCGGGGGGTTAGCCACCCTCTCGCCTGAGGCTCGTCTGGACGACGGCATGATGGATCTATGGCTATTTGAGGGGGAAAGCCTGGCGGACACGGTACAACTGGCAATAGACCTTTTGGCCGGGCGCCACGTGCAATCGTCGCGGGTGCATCACCTGGCTTTCAAACATCTCCTCCTGGAATCTGACTCGCGCGCCTACGTACAACTGGATGGGGAGCCTTTTGAGGTCTCCAGCCCCATCACGATCTCGGTGCTTCCCAAAGCCCTGCGTGTGCTGGTGCCTGTAGAAACACCCTTGCCGCTATTCAGTTCCAACGATGGCGCCTATTGATCGGCTCAACCCCGGCTAAAATATAACGGCTCAACGGCACACCATTCTCACAGGGATGACCTGGCAAACGCTCAATGTTGACCCAAGAACCCTCCAAACGCTCTTCCGAAAGCATAGGTAAACCACGATGAAAGCCATCTCCACCCTCATCCGACAAGATCCATTGGTGTTATTGCTTTTAGCCCTGCCCCTAGCCATTTGGGCCGAATTCGCCCATTGGGGGGCTGTGTGGGTGTTTACGCTGTCAGCCCTGGGTGTGGTCCCGCTGGCGCATTACATTGGCCAAGCCACTGAAGCCCTGGCTCACTACAGCGGGCCGCGACTGGGAGGGTTGCTCAACGCCACCCTGGGCAACGCGGCCGAATTGATTATCACCATCTTCGCCATCCGCCAGGGCTTGCTAGACCTGGTCAAGGCTTCCATCACAGGTTCGATCCTGGGCAACCTGTTGCTGGTGCTGGGGATGTCTATGGTGGCGGGTGGGCTGCGCCATGGTGTTCAGCGCTTCCATCGGCAACAAGCCACCAACAACGCCATCTTGCTCGCCCTCGCCATCGTCGCCCTGGTGATCCCCTCCCTGTTCAGCCATTATATTGGCCCTGAGCGCAGCGTGAAAGTGGAAGCTCTCAGCCTGGGGGTAGCCGGGGTGATGATCGCCCTATACGTCCTGGGCTTAGCCTTCAGTTTTCGTCAACAGGACGGTCCGCTCACCGCGCCTCTGAGCGAAGCCAAAGCGGCCACGCATGGGCGCTGGAATTGGCGCACCTCTCTCCTGATTCTAGCCCTATCCACCGTGGGCGTGGCCTGGTTGAGCGAATTGCTGGTGGGAGCGGTGGAACCAGTGGTGGCTGGCTTGGGCGTTTCTGAGTTCTTTCTGGGCATTGTCCTGATCCCCTTGATCGGTAATGTAGCCGAACATCTCGTCGCCGTCCAGGTGGCGGCGCAAGACAAGATGGACCTGAGCGTGGAGATTTCGGTGGCCTCCAGTCTGCAGATCGCCCTGTTCGTAGCCCCTGTCTTGGTCTTTGTCAGCCTGCTGATAGGCAACCCATTGACCCTGATCTTCAACCAGTTTGAGTTGATCGCCTTGATCGCGGGGGTATTGATTGCCGCCCTGGTCTCGGCGGATGGCGAATCGAACTGGCTGGAAGGCGCAGAACTCCTGGCAGTGTATGCCATCTTAGGCCTGGCTTTCTTTCTTTTACCCGTGTGAGGCGATGGAGCGGCGCGCCCTGATTCGCTATATCTTTAGCCCCTGGGTGGTTGGCGGGGCGATTGCCCTGGCGCTGGCGCTGCTATGCGCCGCGCTATTTGCTTTGTGGGTCTCCCGTACAGGGCGGAGCAGCGCTGCCCCTGCCACCGCGGTCTTGAACGTCATCCCTCTCCCCAGCCTCACCCCCATCCCTCCCACGCCCAGCCCAACCCCTACACAGGCCGCGGGCGAAGCATTACCCCCGCCGGCTGACGACATCACCCTTGGCGCACTGGTGCAGGTGAGCGGCACAGGCGGGGATGGCTTGCGTTTGCGGGCTCAGCCCGGTTTGAACGGTCAGGTGCTCTTCCTGGGGTTGGAGTCGGAGGTGTTCGAGGTGCGCGATGGCCCCCGTCAGGCCGATGGTTACACCTGGTGGCTGTTGGTGGCGCCCTACGACCCCACGGTGAGCGGCTGGGCGGTGAGCAATTATCTCAAGGTGATCCAAAAACCTTGACCCAGGCGTAACCCCTCCCAATATTTGTATAAGATTTTCCTTACAATTTTCGAATCTAATTGCATTTCGGGCGATTTCGTTATATAGTTTAGTAAAGACGAGAGTGGCTTTTTTTTCTTTTCTCGTTCACACAGGTAAACGAAGCATTATGCGACCTACCGCTATTACTGCCGACCGCCAGAAAGGCGAACTCACCATCACCTGGGAGGATGGCCATCAGAGCGTTTATCCCTTCTCTCTGGTGCGGCACGCCTGCCCCTGCGCCGAATGTCGCGGTGGCCATGAGAAAATGGGGTCAACCCCTGATCCCGTAGTTTTCTCTCTGCCCGATGAGGACAGCCCTTCCACACGCCTGCGCAACCTGGAGGCAGTGGGCACCTACGCCATCACCTTTGAATGGGAAGACGGCCATCATTATGGCATCTACACCTGGGCCTATTTGCGCGCCCTCTGCCCTTGCCCTGAGTGCCAGGCCAGGCGCGGTTTATAAAACTTTTGGATAACAGGAGCCCTTCCTGAGAGCGACATGTACGAGGATCCCTTAGAAGCCGTATACGCCTTCGTCGAGCGGGCTTATGTGCGCATGCAAGCCGCCGAGGTGCTGACCCAATGTCTGGATGAGGGCCGCCTGACCCCGCTCCAGGACCTGGTGGAAGCCCTGGTGCTGGCCGGCCCGGATAGCCTGGACGCCTTGCGGGAGATCTTATTTGAGGTGGACTCACGTAAGACCCAACTGCGCCAGGATCAGCATCAGGTGTTTAGCCGCCTGGAGGGCAAACTAGGGCAATACGGCGTGCGCCTGGGCAAGGCCCATAGCCCGACCTCTTTGATGCGTCTGACGCCGGCGGCGCTACTGGCGCTCTTGCGCAGCCAGAAAGTGGTCAACGAGGATGACCAGATCGTCTGCCTGGGTTATCTGCGAGAGGCGTTAGATGTGATGTCCTCCCTGATGGCCCATCTATATCTGTTGGACGAGGTCGAAGCCTATCTCATAGATTGGCTTTGGGGCCTGATGTATCAATCTGTGCATCGCGGTTGGCAGAATGAGAGGATCTCCCCCTCTAAAAGTCAATGGCTGTTATAAGGCGAGTGAAGTGGAGCGTTACCTGTCACACCCCACGGCTTCTTTTCGCAGGAGGTTAGAGGTAATCACGCAGGTTGTGCTCAACGGCATAGGCGGCGGCTTCCGCCCGATTGCTCACTCCTAGTTTGGAAAGAATGCTGCTGACATAGTTGCGCACCGTGCCCTCCCCCAAGAAGAGGGCTTTGGCGATTTCGCGATTGGTCTTGCCCTCTGAAACCAGTAACAGCACATGCCGTTCCTGTTGGGTCAGGGCGGCAAAGGCTGAAGCCTCTTCTTCTTTGGCGGCTTTGCGTACCTCTTGAAAGACGCGTTGGGTCACCGCAGGGTCGAGCAAAGCCTCCCCCCGCCCCACGGCCGCAATGGGGGGCCCCAGGGGGTCGGGGGCAATTTGGTTGAGCACATAGGCAGACGCCCCCGCCCGAATAGCAGAGAATAAGATGTGATCTTCAGCGTAGGAAGTGAGCATGATCACTTTGGTGTTGGGGTATCTGCTGGTGATCTCCTCGCAGGCTTCGATGCCTGATCCCCCGGGCAGGCGGATATCCATTACCACCACATCCGGGTTATGGGTGGCGACGCGCTCCACCGCCTCCCGTCCAGTGCTGGCTTCGGCCACCACCTCAAAGTTGGGATGGCGCTCAAGAAGGGATTTCAACCCCAGACGAACCACCTCATGATCGTCAACCAATAAGATGCGTTGCTTGCTCGCCATCTGCACCACTCCTCAGAAACATTCTGGTGTAGGTCGCCGCGCCGATGATGACAAAGGAGGCTGTCTCAACCCCGCTTCATGGGTGAGACTGCCCTCGCTTTGAAAGTATAGCCTAATGTTTGCGGGCTGGCAAGATGGCTGGAGAGCCATGAGTGGCTTTACCAGAAACGGACACAAGCCTAAAGCAGGGAAGGGCAGGCAGGTTTGGGACAGTCTCACACCGCGAAGGGGTTGAAATTCGTCTCGTGATCATAGTAATCTTCCCTTTCGGCACGTTTGAGCGCTGCCACCACCGCGTAGGTGACCGGGGTCATTAACGCTTCCACGCCCACCTTGAATAAATAGTTGGTCAGGGTCAGGGTCAGGAATAAACTCCAGGGGAAGACGCCAAAAAGGGATGCCACACTCACGAAAACCAGCGTATCCACCAGTTCACCCGCCAGGGTGGAGCCAATGGTGCGCGTCCACAGCCAGCGGCCATTGGTCAGGATCTTCATCTTAGCCAGGGTGTATGAGTTGGTGAATTCGCCCGACCAGTAGCCTGCCAGGCTGGCGAGCACAATGCCGCCCGTGCTCATGCCCCCCAGAATCGCCATGTAGGCGCCATCCCCGGCATATTGTTGCCACTGCGCCTCACCCGGCAAGACGCGCACTACCCAAAAGATCAGCGAACTCAACGCCAGGCAAGCGAACCCGGTCCAGATCACACGGCGTGAGTTTCGATAGCCATACACTTCAGTGAGGATATCGCCGAAAATGTAACTAACGGGAAAGAGGATGGTGCCTGCGTCAAAGGCCATGCGTACCCCAGCCAGGCTAAAACCCCAGTCCACAATCTTGGCCGACGAGGCAATATTGCTCACGATGAGCACTGTGACAAAGACAGCCATAATCAAATCGAAGTAACGGTAATGCTTCATGATGTCTCACCTCTGCTAAGTTGTCTTACTGGCCACACCCGCCACCAGGCGGCAAAAGGCACACTCCCCTGGGGCGGTGGTGGGTTGGCCGCAGGTGGGGCAGGGATGAAGCACCTCACCCGCGGCGCCGACCTCTTCCCATTCCTCTGCCCCTGACGCCGCCAGAGCAAACAGCCCTTTCTCCTTCACCTGCAAGAAGGATAGGTAGAAAGTCAACTTGGCCCCTGGGCGGGCCGCCTCCAATTGGTTGAGCAATTCTTTATAGTAAATCGTTTTGGAGCCCAGGGCATAGGGGCACTCTTCATAAATATACTCAATGCCGCGCACCAGGGCGTAGGTGGTCATCTCACGCTCATAGAAGCGACACAGCGGCTTGGCTTTGCGCACCATGCCCGGCATGGCGGGCAACACCGGCCCCTGGCGCGCTAGATAACCTACGTGCCAGTTCAAGGTATTCGAAAACAGCACGGCTGCCTCATCATCCAGGTTATGCCCGGTGAGCAGTACGTCGTATCCCTCGTCGCGTGCCACCCGATTCATGATGTGCCGTTTGGTCAATCCACATACAGCGCAGGGCTTGCCTTTCCCGCGCGTGGTGCGCTCGGCCATCTGCGGGATCGTTTCCCCGTAGGTCTGGGGGACACTCACCACCCGCAAACGCAAGCCTCGCTCCTGGGCAAACTTCTCCGTCAGGCGCTGCGATTCGTCGGAATATCCAAAACCGCCGTCAATCCCTAAACCGATATAGAGGCCATCGGCCTGATAACCCAGTTGCCAGAGTATATCCCACAGGGAGAGCGAATCCTTACCTCCAGAGACGGCCACCAGCAGGCGTTCGTGCCTATCGAACATGTGATATTTCTCGATGAAGCGTTGGGTCTGCTCCAGCATCCATTGGGGAAAATGTTCTTTGCACAACGCCAGTTTGTGCTGGCGCATATTGATCACGGCCTTATCGCCACATTTACGGCACTTCATGAGCACCTCCACCAATAAGTATCCAGAATCCCAGAAACGTCCATCTCGGCTCTGCCTCAGCCACCGGAGATGACCGCTATCAATTTGATCACATCGCCTGCCTGTAGAATCTCATCGTCGGTGATCACCTCCCCATTGCGGGTGGCAATGACCGTCTCGGGGTTTATGCCGGACTTCTCCAGAGCCGAGCGCAGGCTCATCCCGGCTTTGACTTCATACTCCTGCTTGCGCAGGATCAACTTGACTGTATTTTTCGTGGTGTTCGAAATCGAATCCATACTACCAACCTCAACCGACTAATTCCGTTCAGAGTAACCCTTCCGAGGCGCTCCTTTGAGGCTGCCCCATGAACCTGTTGGTGTTTTCGCCTTCACTTCGCGGCTGATAAGGGTATGCAAGGTGCAATTGGGATATAAATTCTAACATCAATCGCCCCACGACTTCGGGTTTCCCGATATGAGGCTGGTGGCCGCAGTCGGGGATGGCATGACCGCGGGCACGAGGCAACGCTTGCAGCAAAGGCGGGAAGGATGACGGTCGCAGGGATAAGTCCCGCTCTCCCCAAATAACCAGCGTGGGGGCATGAACTCCCGACAGGTGTGGCGTCAGATCAGGGACTTCGCGGGTGATATAGACGAAATAGGGCGAGGCGCGCTTATAATCCAGGGCAATCTGCTGCCGCGCCTGGGGTTGCCGCCCGGCGGTGTCAACGTCCCAGCCGCTCAGGGCATAGATCAGCCATTGGGGCGTCAGACGCATGGCTTTTTCGCCCCAATGCGGACGACGGCTCACCAATCGCAAGAGGGGCGAAAGTTGGCGCGGGCTGTAAAAAGGATTGATCAAAACCAGGCCATTAACCTTTTCGGGATGGCGCAGGGCGTAGAGCAGGCTCAAGAGCCCCCCTAAAGAATGCCCCGCAATGGCCGGGGGGGCGCTCAAATTCAGTTGCTCGAGCCAGGTGGCGAAGTGAGCATAAAGCGCTTCCACGTGATAGTGGTGCGCATCTTCCGGCTTGGCACTTTCGCCATGCCCCAGTAAATCCAGGGCGTAGACGCTATAACCAGCAGCAGCCAGTTGAGGCGCCAGGTAACGCCAGTCATGAAGCGAAGCGCCTATGCCGTGCACCAGAATCACGGGCGGCCCTTCGCCTTGTACGATGTAGTTGACGCCATTGCGGTTATATTGCCGTTGCTTCATATACCCTTTGTCACCTAAACCAGTCTTCAGCCGCCTCGCGCAGATTTTCAAACATGGCTATTGGCTGCTCTCCTCGTAGCGTCGCGCCAGTTCGCGCCGTAATACTTTGCCAATGAAGGTGCGCGGGAAGTCATCCACAAAGAAGATCAAGCGCGGCACCAGTTCGGGCGGCAGGCGACGGCGGCAATAAGCGATCAGGGATTCGGCGGTTGGGCGCTCGGCGCTAGCGATGACGAAAGCAATGGGCTGGCCAGCGATCGCCACCACCACGGCTTCCTTCACCTGGGGGATCTCGAACAACACCTCCTCCACATCCCTGGGGAAGGCTGGTTTTCCAGGCTTAGAAGGATACCACATATCGGCTTTGCGGGCGATGATGCGGAAGTAACCATCGGCATCCATCTGGGCCACGTCGCCGGTGAGCAGCCAGCCATCGGGCGAGAGCACCCGCTTCGTCTCCTGCGGCTTTTGCCAGTAGCCCAGCATCACCTGCGGCCCGCGCACCGCCAATTCGCCAATCTGACCCACGGGCACTTCCCGCCTGCCGCGTTGCAAATCCACAATGCGCGCCTCGGTAGAAGGAAACGGAATGCCGATACTACCCACTTTGCGCAACCCATTGAGAGGGTTGGCATGGGTCACAGGCGAGGCTTCCGTCAAACCATAGCCCTCCACCAACCGCCCCCGGGTGAGTTTCTCGAAAGCCTCCTGCACTTCCACAGGCAAAGGCGCCGAGCCGCTGATGCAGGCCTTAATCGAATGGATGCCGTATCTACGCACGCCTGGATAGTCCTTAATGACCACGTACATCTGTGGCACCCCAGGGAAGATGGTCGGGCGATAGCGGCGGATGGTCTTGAGCACATCGGCGACCTCGAAGCGGGGTTTCAGGATCAGGCTGGCACCCAAAGAAATGGGGACATTCAAAGCTGTGGTCAGGCCATAACTATGGGTAAAGGGCAGCACGCACAGAAAGCGCTCTTGCCCTTCGCGGGCATCGGGGATCCAATGGCGCGTCTGCAGGGCATTGACCACCAGGTTGCGATGAGAAAGCATCACCCCTTTGGGCAGGTCGGTGGTGCCGCCAGTGTAGATGATCAGCGCCAGGTCTTGCGATGCCACCTCCACCTCAGGAGCTTCAGGGCGTTGACTCTGGAGCAAGGCTTTGAACTGATGCACCTGGATGCCCACCAAATCGAGAGCTACGCGCCCGCTCCAGCCCCGCATCAGCCTGAGGCCGAGGCGCTTGTGCCAGGGCAATTCATCTCCGAGGTGGGTGAGGATCAGGTGCTGCAAAGTGGGCGCGCGCCTGTGCGCCTGTTGAGCCTGCATCCCGCCTAAAAGCGCCTCAAATTGTGACAGGGTCACCAGGATTTTAGCTCCGCTTTCGTCCACCTGGCGCAGCAGTTCGTCTGCCTGTGTGTTGGGCAAGGTGAAAACCGCCACACCCCCCGCCTTAAGCGTACCATAGAAGGCAATCACCAACTGGGGCAAATTGGGCAGATGTAAAAGCACCCGATCACCCTTTTCCAACCCAAGCGAGCGCAATGCGTTAGCAAAACGATTAACCTGACGGTTCAAGTGAAGATAAGTTAGCCTGCGGCCCTCGAAGATCAGCGCGGTGCGTCGGGGGAAACGGCGCACGGCGGAGTGCAGGAATTGGTGCAGAGGCACGTGGGGGATGGCGATGGTATGAGGTACGCCTTCATCATAATGCACCAGCCAGGGGCGTTCCCTGAGCAGGGCGGTGTACTCCGTCTCTTCCAAAAGGGGCTGCATCTCCCGCCAGGTGCGAGGCGTAGCCTCGACAAAGCGGCGGATGGCGCGGTTTACTGCTTCACGCCGTTCTAACATCACCAGGTGCCCCGAAGCGCCCACATCCACCTCCTCGGCATTGGGGATGGCGCGGCTGACCTCCTCGAAGAGCGGCCGTTCAAAGACCAGATCCATGTGGCCGCGCAAAACCAGAGTGGGCACGTTCAGGCTGCGAAACAGGCTCCATCCCACCCAGGTGGAGAGACTGTCATGGTACCAGGCTTTGAGCACCTGAGGCGGCCCCCCTAACCAGCGGCGCGTGAACGGCGTGAGCAAGCGCAGGATCGAATGGGGCAGATGCAACAACAGACGATACAGCGGGTTCAGGTGATATTCGCCGGCAGTGGCGATCAAGACCAGACGTTCCACCCGCTCGGGATGGGCCAGGGCAAATTCACAGGCGATGGCTCCGCCAAAGGAGTGGCCAACCAGGACGATTTTCTCGTCTACCCCCAGCGCCTGCAACACATGTTCCAGGTCAGCCAGCAGAGTGGGCAGGGTATATTCGGCGGAGGGCTTATCCGAACGTCCATGTCCGCGTTGATCAACGGCGATCACGCGATGGGCGTCCGAGAAGTGCTTGAGTTGATAGGCCCATTGAGTGGCGCGACCGCCAAACCCATGCAGAAAAACGAAGGTGCGTTGGGGGCGCTCCGGGCAAACGTCAATCACTGAAAGGCGCACCATAGGGCGAGACGAAACCCGCACCTCCCGCCGATAAAGTTCCAGATCAATCTCCACGCTGTGAAGTCTACAACATTTATCTGAAAACGTAAAGCGCAAACCTGTCCCCCTTGCCACGCCCCACGGGCTGGGCTATAATCTGGCTTTGCCTGAAACCCGATGAGATTTGCGGACTTTTAACTAACTACATTTGCGAGGGAAGTTCATGATTGATGTTAACGATTTGCGCAAGGGAGTGACGTTCGAACTGGACGGCAACCTGTATAAGGTGCTCGAATATCACCATCACAAACCCGGCCGGGGCAACGCCACCATCCGCATTCGGGCGATTGATCTGCGCACGGGGACGATCCTGGAGAAGACCTTTCAATCCGGCGATCGCGTCCAGGATGTGCGCCTGGATTACCATAACGTCCAGTATCTGTACACCGACGGCGACCTGTACCATTTTATGGACCTGGAAACCTTTGAACAGCCGGCCATCCCGGCTGAAGTATTAGGGGATAGTGCCAGGTATCTGAAAGAAGGCATGGAGGTCAAATTGACCTTCTATCAAGGCGAACCTCTGGATATTGAGCTGCCCACCTCAGTGGACTTGAAGGTGACCTATGCCGAGGTGGCCGTCCGCGGTGACACCGCCACGGGTGTCACGAAAAAGGTGATCACTGAGACCGGCCTGGAGGTCATGGTACCCAGTTTCGTCCAGGAAGGGGACATCATCCGCGTGGACACGCGCAGCGGGGAATATGTGACCCGCGTCTAACCCACTATGCGAACCCCGGCCGGCAAGGAATGCCGCTTCTTTTATGGCGATTATTATCGCGGCAGGAAGACCGAGGAATGCCGCCTGCTCAGCGCGGCGACGCCTCCCTTACCCTGGAAGCCAGCCTTATGCTTCAATTGCGTGGTGCCAGAACTGCTGATGGCCAACGCCTGCGAGCACCTGGTGTTGCAACCACGGTTGAAGCGCCCTTTTCCCTTCCTCAAACAGCAGGTAGAGGTATCCACTTATTGTCAAAAGAATGGGCGCAGTGGCTTTGATGCTCACATTGGCTGTGGTGAATGCCATCCATTGCCTGCCATTTTTGCCCAGGGGGATCAACCCGGTGGAGATACGCCATGAGCCTGACACTGCTCCTCGATCTGGACGACACCCTGCTGCTCAACCCCATGGAGACCTTTATCCCCGTCTACCTGCAGAAACTCTCTGCCCATCTGGCACGGTTTGCCGCGTCTGAGGACCTGGTGCACGCATTGCTGGCCGGCACAGAGAAGATGATGAACAATCAGCGGCCCGACCGCACTTTAAAGCAGGTCTTCGATAGCGTGTTCTACCCCGCCCTCAACCTGCGCCCCCGCCAGGTGAAATCCGCCATCGAGCAGTTCTATGCCGAGGTTTTTCCCACATTGCAATCCCTCACCCAACCCCAACCCGGGGCGGTGCAACTGGTGGAAAGCGCCCTGGAGCGCGGCTATCATCTAGCCATTGCCACCAATCCACTCTTCCCTTTGAGCGCCATCACCCAGCGTTTGGAGTGGGCCGGGCTCTCTCCTCAGAAATATCCCTTTTCCCTGATCCCCTCCTACGAGACCTTCCACTTCACCAAACCCAACCCGGCCTTTTTCGCCGAACTCCTGGCCTACCTGGACTGGCCGGAGGGATGGGTGGTGATGATCGGCGATGACCTGGACCGGGATATTCGCCCCGCCCAACAGATGGGATTATCCACCTACTGGGTGAAAAACAGCCACTCGAGCCCGGCGCCGCTCGACTCTAAGTTCGATGGCGGTCCCCTGATAGAGGTGTGGCCCTGGC
>JBBILY010000068.1:0-2028 GCA_037444705.1 Chloroflexota bacterium
CGGGTATGCAGGTGACCATTCGGCAAGCGATGGTGGTCGCTATCTTCGTAGGAAATATCGCGGTCAATCACCCGCCAATCGCCCGAGGCCAGGAGTAAGACATCTGACTCGATGGTGCGAGCCGGATAAACGATCAAGCCCGAGCCAAGGCGGCAATTATGCCCGACACAGCCCCCCAACACCGGGCGATTGGAGTCGCTCAGGCCGCTGTTGCCATCGCGCGCCCGGATCGGGGCAGAGAGCAGATTGAAATCAGTGAAGGTGGAGCCAGCCCCGATAAAGGTGTTGCGCCCCACCACGCACATCTGCAGGCAGGTGTTCTGCGCCACCATGCTGTTATCCATCAGGGTTGTCATGAAGAGCGAGGCGCGAAACGGCAGAAATGCGCCATCTCCCACTACGGAGAGCATCACCTGGCAGCCCTGAGAGATATTGACATTATCGCCGATGATGCAGTTCTCGATCACTGCTCCCGCGTTGATGGTCACGTTATCCCCAATGGTGGTTGGGCCGTGAATGACGGCATGGGGATCAATCACACAGTTGCGCCCAACCTTAACCAATTCGTAGCAGGAGAGCACCTGCCGCCCTTCGTACATAGCCCTGGCCAGGATGCGCAATTTATAGAGCGGGTCATGCTTTATGCGGTCTTCAAAGCGCACGCCGCGGGTAAACAAACCAAAAACCACATCGGCGATGAAGATGTGCACCCAGGAATCGATTGCCAGCAGGCTGCGGCGCGGCACCTGGAAGACCAGGTCGCCCTGTTCTCGAGCCATATATGTAGGCACATGGTAATAGCCCACCTCGGTGGCTTGCAAATCAATCACCACAGGCTCGGCTTCGGGTTGGATGCCGCGCGGGTAATACCATAACTCCGCCAGATACACATCGTTGAGGCGTGTGTAAGACGTGGAGAGGGGCAGGGCGTGCTCGCGAAACGCGGCATCCTGAAGCGAAAAAGCCGCCTGGCAAGGCTGATTGCGCCGCCGGGCTTCACTTAGAAAGGCTTCGATGTATGCCGCGTCGAAGAACAAATTATCGCGGTAGACCAGACACTCCTCGTTCAGGCGTGGCAGCGTGGCACCCAGGGGAAGTTCCAATTCGCGATTAGTGTAACGCGCCAGCGTATCTCGCTGCACCAGCCAAAGGGGTTTGTTTTGAATACGCAAGTCTCTGGCGCGTTCGTTAAACGGATGAACCTGACGTGGATCCTGCAAGATGATCTTAAACATAAGCCAACCCAAACCCCAAAACCTGACCGTGGTGGCGACCTGAACGCCAGGTTAGAGGCCTCTCATTCGAGGGGTGTTTTATCTATCATCATGGTACAGGTGGCATCCCCTCGGGCGATACACAGCGTTTCCTCGATATAAAAATGCTTTCCGCCGCTAATCCAAAACAGGATTTCTTGCAAGGTGCCTAAGGCCAGATGACACACGGGGTGCTCCGCATGCCGCCCCCAACACAAGGGGCAACGCTCAATGTGCCACAACAGGTGCGCGGGGGTTTCCTCCACGCGCACGCGCTGATCGCTGAATTGGTTGAAGGCCTCGGCGAATTTACCCACACCCGTGCGCAGTTTTTCAGGTAAGGGTAAAAGGCGAAAAGCCAGATCGGTGATGCCCAATACTGGGCCGAATTCGCGCAAGCCGTATTTAAACCAGGCGCGGCCAGAGCGCAACGCCAATCCCAGGCCGCCGCGTGGGCCATAGAATTCTTCCAGGGTCTGCTGAAGTTTGCTTACGTCTTCGAATCTGAAGCCCCGATCCAGGTTGTTGGGCGGATAGTTATTGATCAGGTGGGCGAGGTCGGCCATGTTCAGGATTGCGTTGAGGCCGCTCCGTCCTAGAATCTCCTCCATGGCCAACATGAGCATACGCCCCATCTTGTTCGGATAATAATAGGCGGGGGTAGATGGTTGGCTCATGGGTCAAAGTCCTCGCTCTCTAAGAAGTTTTGTAGAGTGGTCATGAAACTCTGGGGCTGGTCAAGCATGATGAAATGGCCGGCCGATGGAAAGCGCTC
>JBBILY010000068.1:2052-4263 GCA_037444705.1 Chloroflexota bacterium
AACAAGGGTTGCCATTGGCGCGGGTGCACCACCACATCCCGCTCGCCATACATGCCCATGACCGGCACCCGTATTTGGGGGAGATAGGGGCGCAGGTCTGTGCGCCGCAAGGAGGCGATGCTGGTTAGGAAGGATTCCAAAGTGGTCTTCGACAGGTCGCGCGCCATCATTTGCGGCCAGCGCCGATCGCGCGAATATAACGGCCCCAGCAGGCGAAATCCCCAGCGCAAGATCCAGGGATTATTGTGAACCACATAGGCAATCGGACGCCGTCCAAACATCTTCAGTAAAAAGGAAAGGGACGAGCCTACAATGGGAGAGCCTACGACCACCACCTTGCGCACCCGCTGCGGATACTGGAAAGCTACCGCAAGGCTGACCGTGCCTCCCATGCTGTGCCCCACCAGCGGTGCCTGGGCGATGCCCAATTGTTCCATGAACTGATCCACCAGGCTGACGAAATCTTGCACCGCATATGAGGCGCGCTTCTTACCCGATTCGCCGAAGCCCCAAAAATCCAGGGCATAGGTGCGACAAAAGCGCCCCAAATAGGCCATGGTCTCCTGCCAGAGACCCCACGAGCCCAACCAGCCGTGGAGCAGGATTATCGGCCGCCCGCGGCCATAAACCTCATAATGCACGACACCTTGATCCGTGGTTATGGAAGACACGCCAACTAGTCCAGGCAGATTATGTATGGCGGCCGTCCATCTCGGCCAGGATGCTATAGAGCAACTCCAATAATACGCTCTTTACCGACTCCTTATCCATCGCTACACAGGGAAGCAGTTTCACTTTGGGCGATAAGCGCAAGGCAATGCGCATATCCTCGATGTCCCAGGCATCATCACAATCTTGCTTGTTAGCAGCCACCACATAGGGCGTGGGCGCATAGGCGCGAAAGGTTTCCAAAATGCTGCGCGCCTCCTTGAACGTCTCAGGGCGGGTGCTGTCAACCATCACAATAAACCCCAACATGCCCTCCGAGAGGATCTCCCACATGAAGTCAAAGCGCTTTTGCCCTGGGGTGCCGAAGAGATAGAGCACCAGATCGTCGTCAACGGTGATGCGGCCGAAATCCATCGCCACGGTGGTCGTCTCTTTGACGCGTTCGGCTTGGGCCGTGATCTTACGCTCTGTCGAGACCACATCAATCTCGCTCACCGAACGGATGAACTCCGTTTTGCCAGCGTTGAAAGGGCCCGTCACCACCATTTTGACCGTTTGCATTGTTCCTTCCTCAATGTCACTAGAAATAATGAAGCAGTTCTTGGCAGAGTGTCCACCTCACAGAGAGCGGATGCGTTGAATGATGCGGGTGATGAGCGATTTTTGCTCCTCTTTGCTGTTTCCAGGCACGGTCTGCTTTTGCAACAAGGGGAAAGCCGGACTCCCCGCCGGGCGCACAATCTCCACCAGACCGGCCTGCAGCAGGCTATAGACCACGCGGCGGATGTCCAGATCGCTCATGTGGGTGGCCTGGGCGATTTGGCGCATGGTGTTCTTAGGGTTAATAAACGACACTACCCGCCATTCATCGGCGCTCAGGTTGACGTTGCGGATATTCGTACCAGGGCGATCCACGAACTTTAAAGCCATGTCCAGGCTGGGGATTTCATCCTGGAGTTGTTCCCATTCGCGCATGCGCCGTGCCCCTTCGATGATCAGGTTCTCCAGCGGGATGCGCACCAAAATCTTACCATTCGGCGGTAAGACGTTATTTTCAAAACGGAAAACCCCGTCCACCCAGGTGAACAGGCGTTGCACGACGCTGACGCAATGATTTTGCAGGCTGGTGAGGATATCCTGCTGGGTGAGATAATTGGCGTTGATCAGCAGCAACCCCAATTCTTTATCGCTCAAATTGGCGGCGCGCTCCCGCAACACCCGATACTGAGCCGCGGTTAACTTTTTGGCTCGATACAGGATGGTGGCTAAACTGCTATCTTCGCGACCCAGCTGAGCGTAAGCCAGTTTGCCCTCGCGGAAAGAGACCCAGGCTGATTCCCCGGGGTGTTCCAGCACCAGCGTTCCGCTTTTGCGCGCCAGGTGGATCAGGTTCAAAAGTTGGACGATCGAAAAATCTCGCAGGTTACCTTTTAGTGCCATAAGGGCCTCTAGCCGCACAATTTGGTGAGCGGGTTAACGTAAAAGGATTATACATTAACATAAAGGCGCTAAAAAGGTGCAGGCTTGATAAAGTTGTTAGGT
>JBBILY010000068.1:4273-15137 GCA_037444705.1 Chloroflexota bacterium
ATAACACTCCCTGGCCAGCGAGGCTGGCCTTCCAACCGAATGAACGAGCCCGAGGCATGTTTTTAGAAAGGATTGTAACCGCGTAGTGTGCACGCAAAGGCCGGCAGGCAATACATTTTCGCGGGGGATAAATCCGGTTTAATGCTCAGGCGAGCCACAATGTGAGGCCATGTTGGCAGGTAAGTTGGCAGGTAATCTATTGTCGCAGGGGATAAATCCCCTGCTCAGCCCTTGAAAGTCGGCTAGAAGCCGACTCAGGCCTATCCGCAAACTCAGGACCTGGTTTGTAGGACAAGTCATCGACTTGTCCGCCCAAAGCGGTGATTTGCGCCACATTTGGCGGTGTGTAGGACAAGTCTCCGACTTGTCGGCGCAAAGCGGTGATTTGCGCTACGTTTGCGAATTCGGTTCTGCATAGCCAATTGGACAATTTATCAAATTTGAACTAAAATAAGAAAAATTTTTTGTCTTTCGGCCACCGAGGAGTGGGTGATGAAAATTCCAAATCTCCTTCCGCCGTCCGATCTCCTGGAACAGGTGGAAGGAATTGAAGAGGGCTTACGGCACGGCAAGCGCCTGGGGCGTTTGGGACAGATCGGCCTGATCCTTTCGGTGCTGCAAGCCGCGGTGGTGGTCTCCAATAGCGAATATCTGCAAGCCATACTTCAGTTCGACTGGCGCACGCTGGGGCGGCAATGGCTGGTGGTGTTGGGCCTGGTTGTTTTCCTGGGCTCGCTTTTCCTGCTGGGGTGGCGGCGCTTTTGGTTGCGTCAATCGCGACAGCCCTTTCGCTACACCTTCTCCATCAGCCCTTTCCAGTCGGTTGAAGAGCCAGACCAGGCCTGGAGATGGCTGCCGCAATGGTTGCAATACGATCTGGCTAAAAACCTCAGCGCCCGCATTGGCCGCCTCTCCCTTCTGGATGAGCAGTATGTCAGCCATGAGGGCAGCGGCCAGATTTCGCATGTCCACATCTGCGGCTCATACTTGACCCGCCGCCAGGCCAATGGGCGCTGGGTGATCGAGGTCACCCCGCGCGTGCGCATCGGCCCGCCCGGCAACCCAGAGACCCTGGCGCACACCGTGAAGTACGACTTGGCTGCGCTGGCCGCTAGCGGGCCGCCTCAGGCAGATATGCCCGCCCCTGAGGCCTCAGAAACCTCAGCCCCTACCCCTCCGATCAGCACCAAAGAATATACCCAGTTACTGGAACGGGTTTACTTCAGCATCGCCTCGCAGATTTACCGCCAAATCCGCCAGGATGTGCAACGCAAGATTGACCTCCTGCCAGGGCGACATTTTCGGGCTGCCGCCTACTACTATGAAGCGGATGATTACGCCCAATCCAACACGCTGGACGCCTATGACGAGGCGCGCTTGCTCTACGCCCAAGCCATGCGCAATTATGACCCGCGCTGGGTGGCGCTTTCGGCCGGGCGGGGGGTGCGCCTCATACAGCGCGCCGAACGCGGGCTGGCGCGCCTGAGGCGCGCCATACGCCGCTGCGCTGCCGCCCTTTGGCCCAGCCTGGGCGAGGTGGAAGTGATGGCTGCCAAAGCCGAACTGGGCTACGTCAACATGCTGCTCTATCGCCGCGTGCTGGCCGGCCTTTCTGGCCACCGCATTAACCCCGTCTTTGAGGCCCGACCCATCGCCGAGTATGCCATCCGTCGCCTGCAGGGGTTGCCTTCCAATGTCCCCGGGCGCGATGAAAGCCTGTTCGATGCCTGGATCACCCTGGCACTGGCCTGGTATTACCTGGACGACCTGGCTGAAGGCCGCGCCTGTCTGGCTCAGGCGCGCAGCCTGCTGCCGGGGCGGGCGGAGACAGACGCCCGCTACCTCTTTGCCCAGGGTGAGATCGAAAGCCACGTGCGCTCCGAACTGCCCTTCTTCCAGCGCGCGGTCGAGATGGAGCCCAAGTTCGAGATCGCCCAGTTCCAACTGGCTTTCACCACCGAGGCCCTGTGGCGCATGCGCCCCACCCTGGAGGAGAGTGTGGCTGAAGGCGTGTTTGAGGAGTATGAACGCGTGTTGGAAATCAACCCGGGCAATTTGGGCGCCTGGTCTAACATGGGCTATATCCACTGGCTCCTGGGCGAGCCTCTCACCCGCCCACACCACCTGGAGCAGGCCCGCCAGGCTTTCCACAGCGGCCGGGAATATAAGGAGATCAAGCGCGAAACCTTCGTGGCTGAAATTGACTATGGCTTGACCCGCATTGCGGCCGAAGAAGGGGATTTCGATCGCGCCTATCGCCACTACACCGACGCGGTTTCGGCCCAGATCAGCCAGGGCTTCTCTCATGGCGGCGGCCTGGGGCGCTTTTACTTCTCCTACATCGGCGATGCCATGTTCGCCCGCTACCGCCGCTATAAGCAGCGTGTAGAGCATTTCTGGAAGACCTATAAAGACATGCAACCTCCAACGGTGCCCATGCGCATCGTTAACAACGTCTATGCTTTTGTGCTCAACGATTATGGGGAAGCCTGCTATCAATATTACCTGCGCAATGGGAATAGCCTGTGGCTGAACGAGGCTCAGGCATCTTTTCGCCTGGCCACCGACCTGAACCCGAGTTACGTCATCCCCTACTATAACCTGTACTCCCTGGCGCGCGCGGATGACCTGATCGAGATAGCCAAGAATTACATCGAAAGCGTGCACCGCCTGGCACCTAACTGGCCAGATGGCAGTTTCGCCCTGGCCGAAACCCTGGTGCGTTGGGCGCCCAAAGCCAAAGAGCGCCTGCCCGAAATCCAAAAGAGCGCCGCAGAATTGCTCCAGGAAGCCGAACAAAAGACAACCCGGGCCACGCGCCTGCGCCAGGAAGCCAGTCGCCCCGACCTGGCTAACAGCCAGGCCGGGCGATTGGGGCTCACCGCTTTTGACCTGGAGCGTGAGGCCAGGAAACTGGACAAGGAAGCCAGGCGCGATGTCGAAAGCGCCGCCGAGAAAGAGAAAGACGTCCAGCGCCTGGAAGCCGAAATCCCGCGCGCCTACGAACTGGCCAAAGAGCGCCTGCGCCTGCTCTTGCCCCATGCTTGGCTCTGGAGTTATCAGGCTGATAGCGGCCAGTGGGACCTTGCCTGGGAGACCTTGCGGCGCAAAGATTATGCCGAAGAATTGATCTGGCAACGCCAGTTTGATGATTTGCATGTGCAAGCCCTATTCACCTTGGCCAAAAACCTGCTCTATGGTGACGCACCCCAGAGGCAACGCGCCCAGGAGTTGCTCGAGTTCATCCGGCGCAATTTTTGGCCTAATCAGATAGACCTGCTCCTGGAATCGCTGGAGATGGCGCCTCAGGATGAGGAAGTGAAGCGGCGCATCGAAGCTTACGTCCAGCGCTGGCGTTCGGAAGATACCCAGGCCTATAGGCCGGTCACCTGGAGCACATTGGAAATCTTTGAAGCCGAACAGCGCCTGAAGAACTTACACGAAGTGATGGCTCAAAGCGGGTTGAGCGCTCATACCTACAAATGGATTGGCGATCAACTCTTGAAACTGGGGGAGACCAGCCGCGCCCTGGAAGCCTATCGCAAAGGCATGGTCTCGGATGACGCCTCGCTATTGCTAGAGATCGCCGAGACGCTGGAAAAGAACGGCGATCTGGAGGGTTGCCTGGGCGCCTTTCGCCGTGCACAGGCTCTGGATGAGGCCCGCACCCAAAATGGGGAACACCCTACCCATACGCCAGAGTTCTATTCCTATCACCAGGGACGCATCTTGTGGAAAGCGGGGAACTTTGCGGATGCCATCGCAGCCCTCAGCAAAATCCCAGGGCAGGCTAAAGGATTACCCCGGCGATGGCGCACAAATTTTGTCCAGGCGCTCTTAGATGAAGACCTGATTGACACGCCTCATAACTATCACCTTTTACACCAACTGCTCAGCGATCAGCAACGCCAATGTGCTCAAGATGGCGACCTGTCCGCCAGGCGCGATACTGCCCGCGCCCTCTTGCTCCTGGTGCGTCAGAAATACCCCACTCTTGGCCGCCCCCCTGGAGGGTATCTGACCGCGATATACCCGGCCCTCACCCCCATCGTCGTCGAAGCCGATGAGCGCCTCTTCCCCGAGGGGGACGACTGGTGGCAAGAGCACGATTTATTTAAAAAATACATCCCCGAAATGCGCGAGCAAATTTATCAGGAGACAGGGGTCAGCCTCCCTGGGGTGCGTGTGCGCAGTCAACCCGACCTGACGGAGGGGGCTTATTCCATCCTGATCTATGAAGACCTTGTCGCTGAGGGCCGGGTGGAGAGCGGCAAGCGCTTCTTCCCCAAGGATGGAGGCCGCTGGCCGGCGCTCAAGGCGGGCCTGGCGCAACCTGAGGCGGCGTTCAACCCGCTGAGCAGAGAGGCGGCGGGCGGAGTGTGGATTGCTCCCCAGGATTTACGCGATAGCAACCAGGTCGCCCAATCCTGGGACATTTTCCAGTACATCATCCTGCACCTGAGGCAAACCCTGAAGGCTTACCTGGACCAGTTTCTGGACCCCCAGCGAGTGCAGGGCATGTTAGATGAATGGCAGTCTGAAGGCAGCGGCGTTTCTCAGCGCCAATTGCTCAACCTGGCCGTCCCCGACACCCGCGCCTGGGTCTGCCTGGTGCAGGTATTGCAAAACCTGGTGCGCGAGAAGGTGCCTATCAGCGATCTGACCACGATCCTGGAGGTCTTTGCCGAGGCGCGCCAGCGCCAGAGCGAGATCACCGCCATTGTGGATGAGGTGCGCCTGGCTTTGCGCACGTCGCTCCCAGGCTATGACGACGGGCGGGAATTGTTATTTATCTCAACCGAATTTGAAGCCGCCGTCGGGCTTGGGCTGAATCAGGTTGCGGGTAAACGTTTCCTGGCTTTACCTTTGGGGCAGGTCAATGACCTGTTGAAACGCGTGAACAGCAAAGTTGAAAAGCGCCAGCATCAGGTAGCCCTGGTGGTGGCCCAGGCAGCTCTGCGCCCTTACCTGCAACGTTTGGTGGCGCTGGAGCACCCCGAATTGCCCGTGCTCGCCGCCCGTGAATTGGAACAGAGCCACCTGTTACTGATCGGCGATCAGGTGGAGTGAGGCCAATCAACCATGGACAACGCCCTGAATCTATCCATCCCCGTCATTCTGGAACTGGGCGACCCGCTCGATAGCCTGATTGGGCTAGAGGAGATGCGCGACTTTCGGGAGGCTTTGGCAGACGACATCTCCCAAATTCTCAAGCGCTATGGCTTGCCAGGGACGCCGGTGGTCAAAGTGCGGCGTTCGAAATCCCCGCGCGCCGTGCGCCTGCGCCTCCACGATCGCGTCTTGCCCTTTCCACCCCACTGGATGAACCGTCTATGGGTTTCCCTGGCTGTGGCCAACCTGCACGCCTTAGTGGAGATGCCAGAGCAGAGCGAGGTGGCTGGCTTTCCGGACTTCTGGCTCAAGGTGTATGCTTATCATCTGTCCCAGATCGAGAATCCCAAACCGGGCCAGGAATTGCTGTTGGAGTTTCTCAGGCAACTGACGCTGGAGATCATCCAGGAGCGCCCCGCCTGTCTGTTGAGCCCAGCCCAGGCCCAGGCATATCTCCAGGCAGCCAACGCGGAGGCCGCCCAGGCTTTCGACCTGGATGTCCACAGCCAGGTTCTGCCCCTGTTGCGGGGGCTGCTGGACTTATGGCTACCGATCTTTGACTCCGCCTGGATTTTGCAAGCCCTGCAGGAACAGCGTGGCCGCCCAAACGCTGTGGAAGACGTGGTGGAAATGGCCTTTACGCGCCTGCGGCGCCCTCATGTCGAGATCCACATCCATCCGCAATATCTGAAACAATTGCTGCCCCAGGTTTCGCTGCGCCAGCGCATCTCGGTATTTGACTCGCGCCTGGGGCCCGAGGTAGAGGATCTGGCGCGCACCATGGCTGAGCGCGTCTATTACGATTTGGGCCTGCGCCTGCCGGATATCTATCTGGTGCCGTCTTTATGGGTGCCGCCTCAGACTTTTCAGATCAAGGTCAATGAGCGCATGCGCCCGCCTATGGTCGGCCTGGCCGCGGATGAGATCATGGCTAACGCCACAGTGGAATACCTTCAGGAACGGAACCTCTCCGGGCGCATGGCGCGCAAGCCCACCAATCAGGAAAGGGTGGCGATCCTGTCTGCCTCCGACCAGGATAAGATTGCCGCCCTGGATGAGCCCATTTACACCTGGACGCCCCTCGCCTACCTGTTTTTCGCTCTCCTGGCTGAGATCACCCAAGTGGCCGATAAATTGCTGGGCCTGGAAGAGGTGGAATATGAATTGGCGCAACTGGACCAGGACTTTCCCGATTTGGTGCAGTCGGTGCTGGAGCAGTATACATTAGAGACTATCACACGTGTGATGCGGGGGTTGGTGAAAGAGGGGGTCTCGCTGCAAAATTTACCCCGTATTCTGGAGCGGCTGTTGCTATACGAGGCTGTGCGCACCCCCTCGGGCGGTAAACTAACCTTAGACGAACGTTTGCCCATTCCCCACTGGGCTGCTCCTGGGGCAGAACACTCCTGGGAGAGCCTGATGGAGTTCGTGCGGGCGGGCCTGAGCCGCCAGATCCTCCAGAAATGCCGGCGGGATTACCCCACCTTGCCAGTTTACTTGCTCAGCCAGAACACGGAGAAGCGCCTGCTGAGCATGCTTGAAGAAGTGAGCCGCGGCGAAAAGGATGTGGAGGCTTACGCTGCCTGGCTGGAGGACTTGCGGGATGACCTCTGGTCGGAGATCACCGCCTCAAAACTCGGCGCCGATGCCCTGCAGTTTCCCCTCCTCACCCTTCCCGAACTGCGCCTTCCCTTACGGCGCTGGCTGGAGACGGAATTCCCCTATCTGCCGCTGATTTCCTATTACGAATTGCCCTTCTTAGAAAAGATTACAGTGGTGGCGCGCTTGTGAAGTTTCAGGAGAAGGTGGCCGCAGGCAGGGGCAGTTGGCGAGCGAAGTTAGGCCTGGCTTTGCGAACGCCGCAGGGATGGGCGGTTTGAATAACTCAGATCTAGATGTTATAGACATGTGGCCGTTGAAATCTTGCATTTCAAAGGCCATCATGTTAAAATAATCACACGGCGCAACGGAGAGTTCATTATTGGTTGCCGTGTCTCATTGGATGAGACAACCTCCCATGAAATCGCTCTGGTTGGAGTGATTTTATTATCTTTAGGAACGGAAAAGCCATGCCACCTTCTTTTTTGACACGTGAGGGATTTAAAAAATTACAGGAAGAACTGGAGTACCTGCGGACGGTTAAGCGCCAGGAGGTCGCGCAGCGCTTGCATGAGGCTATGGAAGGGGGTGAATTGATCGAAGACGCCGAGTACGAAGCCGCCAAAAACGAGCAGGCCTTCGTCGAGGGTCGCATTCAGGAACTGGAGATGCTATTAGCCAATGCGCGCGTGATCGAGGAGGAAAAGCCCTCCGAGGTGGTGCAGGTGGGCTCACGCGTCACCATTCAGGAAGGCGACAACGAGCCGGAAACCTATGTGATCGTTGGGCCGGCCGAGGCCAACCCGCGCAATGGCCGCATCTCCAACGAATCACCCTTAGGCCGCGCCTTAATGGAGCACCGCGCCGGGGATATCGTGCGGGTGGACGCACCCGCAGGTTCTTTCACGGTGAAAATCCTGAAGGTGGGCTGAACCAGGGGCAGATGATTCAAGCCCCGCGCAGGCCGACCTTGCGCGGGGCTTTTCTTATGTCTTTTTGAGGATCATGACCTATGGCTTACGAATACAGCAATCTGGAACTTATCCGCCTCGAAAAACTGCAACGCCTGCGGAACAGAGGCATCGAACCTTACCCCACACGGGCCCAGCGTACCCATACCAGCCTTGAAGCCATTCGCGCCTTTGAGGCCAGAGAAAACATTGAAGGCGCAGATGCGCTGACCGCTACTCTGGTCGGGCGACTGCGCTCGATGCGCCCCATGGGCAAGGTGACTTTTGCCCATATCGAGGATGGCGAGGGGCGCATTCAGTTATTCCTGCGCGCGAACGATGTGGGCGAGGAGGCGTTAGACCTCTTCAATCGCGAGTTTGACTTAGGAGATTTCATCCAAGCCAGCGGGGAGATGTTCCGCACCCGCAGCGGTGAGGTCACCCTGCGCGTGCAGTCCTTCCACATGCTGGCTAAAGCCATTACGCCATTGCCCGCAGCCAAAGACGAAGTGGTGGATGGTAAAGTGATCCGCCATGCGGTACTGGCCGACCCTGAGGCGCGCTACCGCCAGCGTTATGCCGACCTGGCAGTCAACCCAGAGGTGCGCCAGATCTTCCGCACCCGCGCCGCTATCCTGCGCGCCCTGCGCCAATTCCTGGACGAACGCGGCTTCCTGGAGGTGGAAACACCGATCTTGCAGCCGATCTACGGCGGAGCAGCCGCACGGCCTTTCATCACCCATCACAATCAACTCAAGCAAGACCTCTATCTGCGCATTTCCTTTGAACTCTATCTCAAGCGTTTGCTGGTAGGTAATCTGGAGCGGGTATATGAGATCGGGCGCGATTTTCGCAATGAAGGCGTGGATCGCACCCATAATCCTGAGTTCACTATGCTGGAATTTTACATGGCTTACGCCGATTATCTGCAGGTGATGGAATTAACCGAGCAGATGATCGCCTATGTGGCCGATCAGGTATTGGGGCGGCGCAGCCTGACCTACCAGGGAAAAGAGATCAACCTGCAGCCACCCTGGAAACGCATCGAATTGCGTCAGGCGCTGCTGGAGATGAGCGGGATTGACATTGAGCAGTATCCCACCGCCCAAAGCCTGGCGCAGGTGATGCGAGAACGCGGCTTGCAACCCGATCCCAAAGCCACACGCGGGAAATTGATCGAGGCGCTCATGGGTGAATATCTGGAGCCTAACCTGATTCAGCCCACTTTTATCTACAATTACCCGCGGGATGTCTCTCCCCTGGCTAAGAGCCTGCCGCACAATCCCCAGATCGTGGAGCGCTTCGAGGGTTTTGTGGGCGGCTTCGAGTTGTGCAACGCCTTCACCGAGTTGAACGACCCGCTGGACCAGGAGGCGCGCTTTCGCGAGATGGGCCGCGACTATGCCGCCGATGATGTCGAACGCCACCCCATGGATGAGGATTATCTGCGCGCCATGCGCTATGGCATGCCCCCCAATGGCGGCTTCGGCATGGGCATTGACCGCTTGACCATGCTCTTCACCGATAGCGCCAATATCCGTGAGGTGATTCTCTTCCCCCACCTGCGCGAGCGAGAGTAAGCCCCTTTTGGAGTGCTAAAGCGTGGCTTCAGCACTCCAAAACCCTTGAAGCATGGCGCTCATGGGCACACACAGGGGTATTCACCACACACCCAGCAGGTGGCATAGCGCAGACGCTGACAAGCCTCGCACTCGCAATCTTTCAGGTGGCGGTTGGCGTTGAGCGGCGGGGCGGGCACGCCCGATTCCAGGATGGTGATCAGCAAGCCGGTCTGATGGGCCTTGCCCAGGCGTTTGAGTTGCAGGAAGTGGGCGGTGATGTAGTCGGGGGTGAGGTGTGGCAAACCTGCCAGGCGGCGGGTGCGCGGGTTTGGGGTTATGCCCGCCTGCTGCAAGGCCTGCCAGATGGCTTCTGAAGCCGATGACGAAAATTTCGCGTCTGCGGGGCTTATTATTACTGCTGCTTCTGCTGTTGGAGGATTAAGATTCTTAACAGTAGAAGCAGTAGTAGTATTAATAATAATACCGCCGCCAGACGCGATTTTCCCCTCCCCAGGCTGCAAGAAAGCCCGACCGCCTGGGGTGAGGTGATAGGCGCCATCTGGGGTGGCGCGGCTGGCCAGGTCGTGTTCGAGCAGCAGGCGCAGGCACTGGCGCACGGTTTGGGGGTGCAAGTCCAGCAGGTGGGCGATGTCGCTGGGGTGCAGGGGGGCGTTTGTCAGGAGCAGGAGCAGATAGACGGCGGCGGCGCGCTTGAACAGGCGCAAAGTGCGGATTTGGGGGGTCTCTAAGGGCATTGGGGCGTCCTTGGGTTGGGTAAAGCGCTCATGGTCACCTCCTTTGCCCCCATTATAGACCGAACAAATGTTCTTATTCAAGGGGGAAATTTGGGGTTAACCCATTGGGTGAGGAGGGTGAGGCTCAATCGAAGGACAAAACCAGTTGCACCGAACTGATCACTTTATGGTATACTTGGGCCAAAGCCACGCCTGGGCGTGGCTTGCTTTCCGCTCCTGACCGACCCACGGTCGCGATCAGGGGCAATCCCGTGGAAAGGAGGCATTTCCCCTCATGCGCCAATATGAATATGTTTTGGTGCTCCACCCCGACCTGGATGAAGGTGCGTTTAAGGAGTTGATCGAAAAGGTTACGGGTTGGATCACCGCCGCAGGTGGTCAGGTGCTCAAGGTGGAGCCATGGGGCAAGCGCAAACTGGCATACCCCATCCGCAAGCAGAAAGAAGCCCACTATGTGCAGATCAATGCCATGCTGGCTCCGGCCCGCAGCCCTGAAATGGAACGCAATTTCCGTTTTCTAGAACCTGTTTTGCGCTATTTAATCGTCGCCAAATAAGGGCGTCTTGCCAAGCGCCCATACGGTGAAGCCTGCCAAACATCAACCAGGTAGTGTGTTGTTACGGATACAGGAGTTGAGCAAATGAGCCGAGGTTTGAATAAAGTGATGTTGATCGGGCGTCTGGGCCGAGACCCGGAGATGCGCTACACCCCGTCGGGCAAGCCGATTACCACTTTCAGTATCGCCACCAGCCGTACCTGGAACACTGCCGAAGGTGAACGGCGCACCGAAACCGAATGGTTCAACGTTGTGGCCTGGGGCAACCTGGCGGAGATCTGCAAGCAATTTCTCAACAAGCGCCAGCAGGTGTACGTTGAAGGTCGCCTG
>JBBILY010000069.1:0-15121 GCA_037444705.1 Chloroflexota bacterium
GCCAGAGGCGAAGTGCTGGAAGTATTGCAACCCGCGCCAGAACGGGTGACGCCGCGCTGCCGTCACTTTGGCATTTGCGGCGGCTGCCATTACCAGCACATGAATTACGCCGCCCAATTGAAAGCGAAAAGAGACATCCTGGCAGAACAACTGGAACGCATCGGGGGCATCCCTCACCCACCTGTTCAGCCCACCCTCCCCTCGCCGCAAATCTGGCACTATCGCAACTATGTGCAGTTTCATCTGACGCCAGACGGGGCTTTGGGCTATCACCGCGCCGGCAGCCAGGTTGTGATCCCCATCAGCGAATGCCATTTGCCCGAAGACCTGATCAGTGAGGTCTGGCCCAATCTGGATTTCGAAGCCATTCCTGGTCTGGAACGGATTGGGTTGCGCGCCGCTGCAGATGGGACATTGCAGTTAATCCTGGAGAGCAGCCAGCCTGAGCCACCGCAAATTCAGGTGGAAGAATTACCCATCTCGGTGGTGCACCTCAGCCCGGCCGGCTCTTTGGTGTTGGTAGGCAGCCAGTGGTTGCAGATGCAGGTCCTGGATAAACCCTTTCGCCTTTCAGCAGGGTCTTTTTTCCAGGTCAATACGCCTATGGCCGAAGCGATGGTAAAGACTGTGCTCAAGTGGCTGCCCCAAAGATCACACTTGACCGCCTTAGAACTTTATAGTGGTGTCGGCTTGTTCAGCGCCTTCCTGGCACCCCGCTGCGTTCAGTTGATCTGCATTGAGGCCTCAGAGTATGCCTGTTCTGATTTTCTGTATAACCTGAACGAATTTGACCATGTTACGCTATATCAGGCGCCCGTGGAAGAGGCGTTACCCCATATAGATATTCGCCCAGACCTGGTTTTGATGGACCCACCCCGCAGCGGTTTAGGCGCGGCGGTGATTGACGTCTTAAGTCAAATGAAGGCCAGCAGGCTGATTTATGTCTCCTGCGATCCTGCCACCCTGGCGCGAGACGCCAAAAAATTGACCCAGAAGGGCTACATTCTCAAAGAAGTCATACCTTTCGATCTTTTTCCCCAAACCTATCACATTGAGAGCCTTAGCCTCTGGGAAATGGCAACCTAGTTAGGAGGTTCAGCACTCCCAGACTTTGCCATGCTTTAATACCCTGCCTCTGCCTATTGGGTCAGGATCGTTCAACCTGGACTTCACCCACCACCACTCCATCGCGAATGTTCACGATGCGTTGGGCGCGGGAGGCTACGAGTGGATCATGGGTGACCAGGACCAGGGTCGTGCCATACTCTCGATTGAGTTGTAAAAGCAAATCCATGATTTCCTCGCCCGACTTGGAATCTAGGTTGCCGGTAGGCTCATCCGCTAGGATGATGGCTGGATTGTTGACCAGGGCGCGGGCGATGGCCACGCGTTGCTGTTGACCACCCGAGAGTTCATTCGGGCGGTGATACAGGCGATCGCCCAGCCCCACTTTTTCCAGCACCAGGCGGGCGCGCTCCCTGCGCCCGCGAGTGACACCCGCATAGCGCAAAGGCAGTTCCACATTGGCCAGGGCTGTGGCGCGCGGCAGCAGGTTGAAACTTTGAAAGACAAAACCCACCTTGCGATTGCGGATCTCTGCCAGTTGATCGTCCTTCAGGTTGGAAACGCGCTGCCCATCCAGGAAATACTCGCCGGAGGTAGGACGGTCCAGGCAGCCGATGATGTTCATCAGGGTGGATTTACCCGAGCCAGATGGCCCCATGATGGCTACAATCTCACCGCGCCCAATCTTGAGCGAGAGACCGCGCAAGGCATGCACCTCCACCTCGCCCATCTTGTAAACCTTACGCAGGTTTTCCGCCTGAATGACCCAATCTTCCATGCTCACCTCCGCACGAATGGCGGCGGACCGCTTTGTTCAAACACAGTGGGCGGGTTGAGTACAATGGGGTCGCCTTCTTTAAGGTCGCCAGAGAGCACCTCGCTATAAAATTCAGACGAAGCGCCCAATTGCACTTCCACTGCCTTCGGGGCGCCATCGCGCAGGACATAGACCACGTGTTTGCCCTCAACAACGCGCACCGCTCGATTGGGCACCAAAAGCACGTCTGTCAGTTCGCTGACCACAATATTGACGGCAGCGGTCATGCCGGGTTTGACCGCCGCATCGGCATCGGTCAGTTCGACCGTGACGGTGAAATCCACCACGCCCTGATTGAGTGAGCCCACCAGCGCCACCTCGGTTACCCGTCCATGATAGGGCTTGTTAGGGATGGCATCGAAGACCAGGGTGGCTTGCTGACCCACCTGTACGCGGTTGACATCCACTTCGGAGACCTGCACATCCACCAGCAGCCGAGACAGATCATCCAGGCGGAAAGCCAGCGTGCCCGGAGCTACCTGATCGCCAGGCTTGGCTTCCACCTGGGTGATGACGCCGGCAAAGGGCGCAACGATACGCGCCAGGTTGATGGCGGCCTGGGCAGCCGCCACGCGCGCCTGGGCCGCGGCGATGTCCTCTGGATCGGGGCCATCTTTCAGACGTTCCCATTCCCTCTGGGCATCAGCCAGTTGGGCCTCCAGCAGGGCGATCTCGCCTGGAGTGGGGCCATCCTTGACCCGTTCCCACTGGCGCTGGGCTTCCAACAACTGGGCTTTGGCTTTTTCCAGGTCAGCCTGAGCCACTGCCTGGTCGGTGGGGCCGGCCGTGCCTTGCAGGCTGTTCAAGAGGCGCAGGGCGGCGTCATATTCTTGTTGGGCTGCTGCCAGTTCAATTTGCAGACGCGCCCGCACCAGATTGTCTTCGGGTTTATTGGCATACGGAGCAAAGCGCTCCTTAGCCTTATCCAGTTTATCCTTGGCTAGTGCCAGGCGCGCCTCGGCCTCATCAATAAAACTCTGGCTGGCGGGGGATTGGGTCCAGCGTAAGCGCCGTTCGGCCTCTTCCACCGCTTTCTGGGCATTTGCCAGGGCTTCCAGAGCTTGAGCGCGCCTCAGTTCGAAATTACGGGCATCTTCCAGAGCTTTTTGGGCGTCTTCCACAGCCTGCAGGGCTTTGGCTTGTTGCAATTTTGAGTTTAGCAAATCGTCCAAGGCGCGTTGAGCATTGACCAGATCGGCCTGCGCCAGGATCACACTCTGCGGCAGCGAGGTCTGTTCCAGGCTGGCTAAGACCTGATCCTTTTGCACCACATCTCCCACTCGCACAGCCACTTCTCCCACCGTGCCTGTGGTCTGCCAGGTGAGCAAAGCGGTTTGGTTAGCGCGCACCACCCCAGTGGCGCCCACCGTGGCGGTCAGGTCACCGCGCCCGGCCGGCTCCGTTTGCAACCCCTGCAAAGCCGCCGCTTGCCTTTGGGTGCGGGCTGAGCCAAAATAGTACACACCTGCAGCAATCACAGCCACTAATATCGCAATAATCCACCACTTTCTCATCCTCTGCCTCCCAATTGCCTATCTATCATTTTCTTCCACCATTTTTGGGTTATGGACAGCCATCGCCAGTACACCTATCTTAAGGCTCTACTCCGATCTCATCCGCATTCAGCAAGACCACATCTCCCGCTTGCACCTCGCCCGCCAACACCTGCACCTCCGCACTGGACGAAGCGCCGGTTACAATCTCCACTGCCTGGGGACGTCCCTGACGAAGCACATAAACCAGGCGATGTCCATCTTTAAAACGCACCGCCTGCAACGGGACCAGCACAGCATCTTTGATCTCAGCCACCTGAATCTCTGCGGTAACGCTCATCCCCGGGCGCACCTGGTCATCCGCGTCAATGATCTCCACCTGCACCTCAAAGGAAGTCACCCCTTCTGCCACCGATCCCACTGGAGCGACTGCGATCACCCTGCCATGATAGTCTCTGCCAGGGACAGCGTCCAGGCTGAGCACCACTGCCTGACCTGCCTGCACCCGCTGGTTATCTATCTCAGACACCTGTAATTTCACCACCAATCGGGAAAGATCATCCAGGCGGAAAGCCAAAGTGCCCGCATCCACCTGATCTCCGGGCTTGATAGCCACCTGGGTGACGGTGGCACTAAAGGGGGCTTTCAGTTGCGCCAGGTCAATCACCGCCTGAGCCGCAGCCAGGCGCGCCTGAGCTGCGACCAACTCATTCGGGTCAGGGCCATCTTTCCATCGTTCCCATTGGCGGCGAGCGTCATCCAGTTGCGCCTGGAGCAAAGCGATCTCAGCCGGGCTGGAGCCATCCTTCACCCGCTCCCATTCCCGCTGGGCTTGAGCCAACTGTGCTTTGGCCTTCTCGAGATTAGCCTGCGCCACCGCCAGGTCGCTGGGGTCAGGCGGCTGAAGCAGGCGTTGATAGCGCTCGGCAGCCTCCTCGTAAGCGCGTTGATCGCGCACCCGTTTTAGTTTTAGACTCTCCAAGATGCGCTGATATAAACGGCGGCTCTCCCAAAACTTATAGGCGCTTTCGGGCACTGCCAGGCGCCGTTCGATGCGAGCGATGTTCTCCTCGGTTTGCTCCAGGGCATTTTGTGCCAGGAGCAGGCTGCTATAAGCCTGCTGGATGGCTTCAGAAGAAGGCGGTTTCTCGAGGATCTCCAAAGCGCGCTGGGCCTCTTCCACGGCTTTCTGCGCCTGAGACAAAGCCGCCAGAGCATTCGCCCGTCGCAATTCAGAGTTCAAGGCATCCTCCAGCGCCTGTTGCGCCTCCTCCAGGGTGCGCAAAGCCTGCGCCCGCTGAGTCTGGGAATTTTGCAAATTCTCCAAGGTTCTTTGGGCTTCAATCAAATCATTTTGGGCCAGGATCACCTGCGGCGGCAAGGAAGTTTGCGCCAGCCGTGCCAGAACCTGGCCGCGCCTCACCGTGTCACCCACCTGAACGTTGACCTCAGCTACCGTCCCCGAAGTGCGCCAGATCAAGATGGCCGACTGCTGGGCATACACCTGCCCATCAGCGACCACGCTCAGCCTCAAATCGCCGCGGCGCACCACCTGGGTCTGTAGTTCGCCTGTGGAGGTCTGACCATGGGCGCGCTGATAGCCTCGCATGCCCAACACAGCGGCAACCGTCACTACCAGGAGCGGCAAAACCACTAGCCATCTCTTGGTCATGGCCATTTTAAATACACGCAAGAAAGCCATAAAAAGTTTCAGACTAAGGTGAGGCTTTTCTGAACGTCGAAGGTCCATAAGCCCTCATCATCAACCTCAGGCTAGAACCATTGTACCCCGAAACCATCACCGAGGTGACAACCATCATAATTAATACCCCATTTGCGTCCACATGCCTGGTGACAACCGTCACAAAAAGAGATGACATCTATGACTGAATTTAAACAACTTCACTCATTATTATCTTAACCGTATTGCTCCGCAAAAATGGCTCTAGGCGCCAAAGACGAAAAATGTCCGCAAATCACAGCAGGTTCTATGCTATCAATAACGAGCCTAAGCCCAAGAGAGCCAGCGTAGAACTGACACACTAGGAGGTCACTCGATGCAGGCAATCCCCAGCGATTATCTGGCACTGGACCGGAAAGAACGGGCACGCCTCCCTTTCCTGGATTTAGAATTACGTGATCCGGCTCAAAGGGTGCAGGATTTTAACGATGTGGTCATCGCCATGGACGCTGAGCGGGCGATGTTCGAAGCCTCGCGCTGTATTCATTGTCCTGATCCAGCTGCCTGCATGCTGGCCTGTCCCGTGCACAACGACATCCCCTCAGCCATGTGGCTGATTGAGCAAGGGCGCTTCCTGGAAGCGGCCCAACTCTATCGCAAAACCAGTTCCATGCCCGAAATCTGTGGGCGAGTGTGCCCGCATGAACAACTCTGCCAGGGGGCGTGTGTGCGCAATAAGCGCCACGAGCCTGTATTGACAGGCCCTCTGGAAGCCTTCGTCGCCGATTACGAGCGCAGAACTACAGGCGTAGTTATCCCGGTGGGGCAACCCAGCGGCAAAAAGGTAGCCATCGTTGGCGCCGGCCCGTCTGGCCTGGCCTGTGCTGAACAACTGGTGCAAAAGGGCCATGCGGTGACCATCTTCGACGCCAAAGCGGCTCCTGGCGGGTTGCTGGTCTATGGCATCCCCAACTTCAAACTCCCCAAGGATGTGGTCTTCAACCGCTGGAGCGACCTGGAAGCCGCCGGGGTTAAATTCGTGGGCAATACCTATATTGGCAAGGACAAAACCATTGACGATTTATTTGCTGAAGGTTTTGATGCCATCTTCATCGGCGTGGGCACGGGGATCGACGCGCCCATGGAAGTGCCCGGTGAAGACTTGCCCGGCGTATATAAAGCCACCGAATTCCTGATGCGCGCCAATGTGGATCTGGAACTCTTGCCCCCCGAGATGCGCTCTCGTCCCCGCATTGGCCGCAAAGTGGTGGTGATCGGCGGCGGTGATACGGCCTCAGATTGTCTGCGCACCGCTTTGAGGCTGGGAGCCGAGGAAGTAACCTGCCTCTACCGCCGCACGGAAAAAGAGATGCCCGGCGGGCGTAAAGATCGTCAATTAGCCCGTCAGGAAGGGGCAAAGTACCAGTTCCTGACCCAGCCGATACGCTTTATCGCCGGCGATGATGACCATCTGGCACAGATCGAATGTATTCGCATGCAACTGGGCGAGGCGGATGCTAAAGGACGGCGCAAGCCCGTCCCTGTCGAGGGCTCGAACTTCATCATTGAAGCCGATACCGCCATCCTGGCATTGGGCTACTGGCCCGACCCGATCATCGGAGAGACCACTCCGGGCCTGGAAACCCGCAACTGGGGCCTGATCGTAGTGGATCAGCAAACTGGCGCCACCTCCCGTCCCGGGGTCTATGCTGGTGGTGATGCCGTCACTGGACCTGACCTGGTGGTCACGGCAATGGCCGCGGGACGGCGGGCCGCCGCCGCCATAGACGCTTACCTGGGAAGCAAATGACCCGCCGAGTCAAGGCCGGGTCGCCGTACCATTTTCCTCCTTCCTCCTTTCACTGTATGGGCGAGCCAGGGTTGGCTCGCCCATCAGCGTTAAGTCAGTCATCTTCCAGAGGTGTTCTTCCCTGGCCAATCACCAACTAAGGTGTGCTACCCCTCTCCTGCACCTGACCGCGGATTTCACCCCCAGGGAAATCGCCTGGACCAGTGTTGGGGGGATCTATACCATCATTGGTATGGACATTGACGTATGTATTGCCGCTGCGCATTGCCGCCACCACATCAGCCAGAGTCATCCAGCCGCAGGCATTGCCCGTGTCAGGAGCCGTTATGCTACCTCGCGCCAGGATGCCGCTAAACCGTCCTCCACCTGGAGCACCCCTGAAGAGAGTGACACCCACAGGCCCGTTCACACCCACAGCCCCACAGTGAATGTGAGCCGCAAAAACATTTTGGATACTGGTCACCTTTAACTTAAATTCCAGTTCGCTGGCATCCTCGCTCAAGTGGAATTTGGCTTTTCCGTGCGCTTGCGTTTCGCGTGGGGGCACCTCTTCATCACCGCTCAGATTGGCGAAGAACTTAGAGGGAGGGGAAGACGCGCCAGCCACGCCGCTCAAGGAAAGAGCGGTCAACAAAATAAGGATCAGGATAAAGAAACTGCCCCAGCGTAACTTGTTCATTGAACACCTCCATTTTAGATAAATAAGATAAATTTTATATTCTTGTTTGTTTTATACGTATCTTGAAGGGAATCGGATGTATTGGCGGTATAATTGAATTTGGTAACTGCCTGTTCCTCACCCTAACCTTCTCCCCACAGGAGAGAGGGTGAAGACGAGGGAAATGCACGCAAGGACTGTATTGGCGTAGGGGTGGCAGTTATCATTTTTTTGAGATGAGGTTTACGAATGGAAATCGGTAAAGTTGAACTGGTAGATATTGACCTGCAGATGCGCTCGGCATATTTGGATTACGCCATGAGCGTGATCGTCGCCCGCGCCCTACCGGATGCGCGCGACGGGCTGAAGCCGGTGCATCGCCGCATTTTGTATGCCATGTACGATATGGGGCTGCGCTCAAACGCACCCTATAAGAAATCTGCCCGCATCGTCGGCGAGGTGTTGGGTAAATATCACCCCCATGGTGACGCTGCGGTCTATGAAGCCATGGCACGCCTGGCTCAAGATTTTTCCATGCGTTACCCCCTGGTGGATGGTCAAGGCAACTTTGGCTCAGTGGATGGCGATGCCCCTGCCGCAATGCGCTATACCGAAGCCCGCTTAGCGGCTATCGCCGAAGAGTTGCTGACAGATATTGAGAAAGATACAGTAGACTTTACGCCCAACTTCGATGACTCGTTGCAAGAGCCGGCCGTTTTGCCGGCGCGCCTGCCCAACCTGTTGCTCAACGGCGCCTCGGGGATTGCAGTGGGCATGGCAACCAATATCCCTCCTCACAATCTGCGCGAATTGACCGCGGCGCTAACCTACATGCTCGACAATTACGAGCGCGTAGAGGAGATCATCGTAGAAGACCTGCTCAAGTACGTGCCCGGCCCCGACTTTCCCACAGGTGGCATCATCATCGGCGCGGAGGGTATCCTCCAGGCCTACAGCACTGGCCGGGGGCGGATTGTCCTGCGCGGTGTGGCTCACATCGAAGAAATGGGCACCAACCGCTATCGTATCGTTATCACCGAGATCCCCTACCAATTAAACAAATCCAGCCTGATCGAGCGCATTGCTGAACTGGTGCGCGAGGGCAAACTGGACGATATCTCCGACCTGCGCGACGAATCTGACCGGCGAGGCATGAGCATCGTCATCGAATTGCGCCGCGGCGCTCAACCCAAAAAGGTGCTCAACCAACTGTATAAATACACCCCGCTTCAGTCCACCTTTGGGGTGCAACTCCTGGCCCTGGTGGATGGAGAACCGCGCCTCCTCTCCCTGCGCCGTGCCCTGCAGATTTTCATTGAACACCGCCGCCAGGTGATCACTCGCCGCTCCCAATACGAACTGGAGAAAGCCCGCACCCGCGCTCACATCCTGGAAGGGCTGCTCATTGCCCTGGCTAACTTAGACGCCGTGATTCAAACCATTCGCCAATCGCCAGACGCGGAGGTGGCTAAAGAGCGTCTGATCACCCGCTTCAACTTGAGCCCACTTCAGGCCCAAGCCATCCTGGACATGCAATTGCGCCGCCTGGCTGCCCTGGAGCGCCAGAAAATTCAAGATGAGCATAGCCAGGTTCTACAAAACATCGCCTACCTGGAAGATTTGCTGGCTAACCCAGATAAGATTTTGCAGGTGGTCAAGAGCGATCTGGCCGAGATTGCCCAAAAATACGGCGATCAGCGCCGTACACACATCGCTCACGAGGCCAAAGAGGATTTTAACGAGGAAGATCTGGTGCCCGATGAAGCGGTGCTGATCAGCATCACCCAGCGCGGTTACATCAAACGCCTGAACGCCCAGGCTTTTCGGGCGCAGCCACGCGGCGGACGCGGCGTCATGGGTCACGTCACTAAAGACGAAGACGAAGTGGTATTGCTGGTGCCTGCTCGCACCCTGGATACGCTCTTGTTCTTCAGCGATAAAGGTAAGGTGTATTCAGAAAAAGCCTATCAGATCCCCGAAGCCGACCGCCTGGGGCGCGGCATCCCCATGGTGAACGTGATCCCCCTGGAGCCAGGTGAGACGGTGACCGCCATGGTGCCAGTGCCCGACTTCGAAGCTGCCGAATACTGTATGATGGCCACGCGCAACGGGCGGATCAAGCGGGTGGTGCTATCCGAGTTCGCTTCAGTGCGACCCTCGGGGCTTTTTGCCATCAACCTGGATAACGGGGATGAATTATGGTGGGCTCGCCTGACGCGCGGAGACGATGAAATCCTCTTGATCACTGAACGCGGCAAGGTTTTGCGTTTTCCAGAGGGCGAAGTCCGCCCCATGGGCCGCACAGCGGCCGGCGTGATGGGTATCCGCCTCGAGCCGGGCGATAAAGTCATCGGCATGGAAGTGGCTGAAGCAGGCGCCGATCTCCTGATCATCACCGCCCTTGGCTTTGGCAAGCGCACCCCTCTAACCGCTTATCCCGTCCATAGCCGTGGCCGTGGCGGCGTGTTGACCCTGGATAAAAAAGCCCTGGCGAAAACGGGAGGAATTGCCGCGGCGCGCGTGGTTCAGGAAGGCGACGATCTGACGATCATCTCGGCGGCGGGGGTGGCACTGCGCACCCAGGTGAAGAACATCAGCCGCCAGAGTCGTTCCGCCCGCGGGGTTCAGGTGATCAAACTGCAAACCGGCGATAGCGTGGCCTCTGTCGCGCGCATCCGTCCCCTCGACCTGCCAGGGGAACCCGAGAACGGCCGGCTCCAATGATAGATACAACCTACGCGCGTTACAGCGCTCTCACAGGCCTGGGATGACGATCTTTTCCGTCACTAAGAGACAAAAAGAACTTAACAAGCAAGTGATAAACAACAGCATCAGGGCAATCACGAAGCGCTGAAAGGGGGTCATGCCCAAAAAATGTTTTCGGGGTGGAGCCCACTGTTTCGAGGTTTCCGCCTCGAAGGGGGTGATATCTGCCTGTTGGCGAAGATCATCTAGCATACTCATCTCCCTGTTCATATCGGGTTGGGCGCAAGTGCATTACCCCCGCCTGAAGGTCATGCACCTGTCCGCGGGTGTCTTTCAGGCGCAGATAGCCCTGGGGGGTGAGACCCAGCACCACTCCCTCTTGGGGTGGCTGACCCTCAAGGGTAACGACCACCCATTCGCCACGAAAAGCCAGTCTGGCATCCCAGGCCATCATGAACTCGGCGCTACCCAGGCGCGGCAGCCAGTAGAGTAGCCTCTCCAATATAGCATGCAACAATCCCCAGCGATCCACCGCCTTTCCCAAGACTTCCTCCACGCAGGTAGCGGGGAATTCAAGTTGCTCGGCAGGCGGCACCGAAGGCGGTGCAACATTGATGCCGATCCCCAGGATTAGAGCCACCATTTGATCACCATGCCAGTGAGCTTCTGCCAGCACTCCCGCCAGTTTGCGCCGCTTGACGATCACATCGTTTGGCCATTTGATCTGAGGCGGAAAGAAGGGCGGCAGAGCGGCATTGAGGGCCTCGCACACTGCCAACGCCCCCAGCGCCGTGCAGGGTAATAATGCCTGCGGCTCAATGTGACGTAAGATCAGGCTAAACGCCAGGGCTGCATCGCGAGGGGTAAACCAAAGGCGCCCAAAGCGGCCGCGTCCAGCTGTCTGTTCGTTGGCCACCACCAATGAGACATCAGGCGCCCCTACCTCTGCCCAGCGCGCCGCCAGGTCGTTGGTTGAAGTAACGCAATCAAAATAGCGCACCGCGCCTAGAGGTAAGTCGGAGAGAAGCGCTTCTAACGTGGCCTGATCCATTTGTATAATTTTATCGCGTACCCATGAGTCTTTGGGGATTTCTATTCTTTTGCAGGCACGCCGGGCAATTCGACTCTAGACGAATCCCCGGCTCTTGTGTTATACTTAGAATTGCTCCCGCCTCTGGCGGGATGTTTTGCGCCTGTAGATCGCGCAAACATTCCATCTCACACGCCTCCAGACCTTCCCGGGCGTGCCGCACATCAGGCAAAGCCCAACATGCCTGCGGTTCCGGGCGGGGATGAAGGAGGCGGAGGACAAACGCAAAGGAGTTTCAAATGGCTGTTATCGCAATGAAAGCCCTATTGGAAAGCGGCGTGCACTTCGGGCATCGCACCCACAAGTGGCACCCGGCTATGAAGCCCTACATCTTCACCGAGCGCAACGGCATCCATATCATTGACCTGCAGAAAACTGCCAAAGCCCTGGAGCAAGCCTACACCGTGGTGCGCGATACAGTGGCCAATGGAGGCATTGTGCTCTTCGTGGGCACCAAGCGCCAGGCTCAAGAGACCATCCAAACCGAGGCCGAACGTTGCGGCATGCCTTATGTCACCAACCGCTGGCTGGGAGGCATGCTCACCAACTGGCGCACCATCCGCGCCCGTATCAATGAATTGGAGCGTCTGGAGCGCATGCGCGATCGCGGTGATTTTGAGCGCTTGACCAAGAAAGAGGCCTTGCTGCTCAACCGTCAGATCGAGCGCCTGGAGGCCCTGCTGGGTGGCGTGCGTAGCCTGACTCGCTTGCCCGATTTACTGTTCGTGGTGGACGTGCGCCGAGAAGAGACCGCCGTCCATGAAGCCAATCTGCTCAACATCCCGGTGGTGGCTCTGGTGGACACAAATTGCGACCCGCGCAATGTGGACTATGTCATCCCCTCCAACGATGACGCCATCCGCGCCATCAAACTGCTGGTGGGCAAGATCGCCGATGCCGTCTTAGAGGGTCGCGCCCTGCGCAAAGAAGAAGAGGTCGAAGTGCCAGGCATGGTAGCAGTGGCTGCTGAAGAACCCGAACTCCCCGAAGAGGAACTGCTGGGCGAATCAACCCTGGCAAAAATCACCGGTCGCACCACCTACATCGCCGCTGAAGACGAAGAAATAGAGTTCGAAATTGAGGAAGAAGAGATAACCCCAGAAGAAAGCCAAGAGTGGGACGAAGAGCCCTTCATTGAAGAAATCGAAGAAGAGTTTGAGGATACAGAGGAATAATCATGGCCGTTACAACTGAACAGATTAAAGCCCTGCGTGAGGCTACCGGCGCAGGCATCTTAGATTGTCGCAAAGCCCTGGAACAGGCTGAGGGCGACTTTGGGCGTGCCCTGGAGTACCTGCGCGAAAAAGGTCTGGCGATGGCCGCCAAGCGCGCCGACCGCCAGGCTTCAGAGGGCATGATCGAGTTGTATTCTCACGGAAATGGCCGGGTGGGGGTGATGGTCGAGGTCAACTGTGAGACCGATTTTGTGGCTCGATCTGAGGCTTTCCGCACCCTGGCTCACGAAATCGCCCTGCAGATCGCTGCCAGCGCGCCTCGCTACATCCGCGAGGAAGATATTCCCCCTGAGGTGCTGGAGCGTGAGCGGGAAAGTGCACGCAGGCAGGCGCAGGAAGAGGGCAAGCCCGAAGCCATCTGGGATCGTATTGTGGCAGGACGCCTGGAGAAATTCAAGGATGAAGTATGCCTCCTGCGCCAGCCCTATATTCGCGATGAAAGCATCACCGTACAGCAACTTCTATTGCAGAACATCGCCGCGATTGGCGAAAATATCATTGTGCGCCGCTTTGCCCGTTGGGAACTGGGAGAGGACAGTATTGCCTAGGAGCATGCCCCAATTGATCCGCTCTGATCGCTCTCAAAGAGCCAATGATCCTTTTTCTACCCCCCTTCCCCCTGATTGGGAAGGGGGGTATTTCTATATGAGGACGAGAGCCCTGGAAACTCAATCGTTCGACACACGATAAAATTTTCGAGAGAGGCGTGTATGGAACAGCACCTGAAATATAAACGCATTCTGCTCAAATTAAGCGGAGAATCGCTGGCGGGTGAGCAAGGCTTCGGTATTGACCCCAGGCGCGCTGAAGAAGTGGCCAAGCGCGTGCGCGAAGTGCACGACCTGGGGGTGGATGTAGCCATCGTCATCGGCGCTGGCAACCTGTGGCGGGGCCGCGTGGGCATCGAACGAGGCATGGATCGCGCCACCGCAGACTACATGGGCATGTTGGCGACGGTCATGAACGCCCTGGCCCTGATGGACGCCATGGAACGCCTGGGCATGGTTACCCGCGTCCAATCCGCGGTGGAGATGCACGCCGTGGCTGAACCTTATATCCGCCGGCGCGCCATCCGCCACCTGGAAAAGGGGCGGGTAGTCATCCTGGGCGGGGGCACCGGCAATCCCTATTTCTCGACCGATACCGCGGCGGCCCTGCGCGCCATGGAGATCGGCGCCGAGGTGCTCATCAAAGCCACTAAGGTGGATGGTGTATACGATAGCGACCCCGTCACCAATCCGAAGGCTGTACGCTTTGAGCGCCTGTCCTATATCGAAGCCATTAACCGCCGTCTGGAGGTGATGGATAGCACCGCCCTGTCTTTGTGCATGGATAATCATCTGCCAATCTTGGTGCTCAACCTCTGGCAGCCTGATGTCCTGCGTAAGGCGGTGTTAGGGCAGGTGGTAGGCACTCTGGTATGCGATTAGATGCTTTTTTGCCCCTTTTCTCCCTTCGCATTTTCGAGTATCCTATATATGCGGAAGGAGGTCACCATGCTCAAAGAAATCTACAAAGAAGCCGAAACGCGTATGAAGGGTGCCATCCAGGCCCTGGAAGAAGACCTGGCCGCAATACGCACGGGGCGAGCCAGCCCGGCTCTGGTTGAGCGTTTGGCAGTGGACTATTATGGCACACCTACACCCCTGGTTCAATTATCCAGCATTTCCGTCCCCGAACCCCGTTCATTGCTCATTCGCCCCTTCGACCCCTCAACCCTGAAAGCCATTGAACGGGCGATCCTGGCTTCCGACCTGGGGTTAACCCCCAACAACGACGGCAAGTCCATCCGCCTCAATTTGCCCCCTCTGACGGAAGAGCGCCGCCGCGAACTGGTCAAAGTGGTCCACAATCGTGTCGAGGAAGCCCGCGTGGCGGTGCGCAACATCCGCCGCGATGCCATCCGCGACTTGCGCGAGTTTGAGCAGGAGAAGATCATCTCCGAAGACGAGCGCAAAAAAGGCGAAGAGGAATTGCAAAAGACAACCGATCGGTGTATTGATGAGATTAATGCTATTGGTGAACGGAAGGAAAAGGAGATCCTGGAGGTCTAAGCCAGGCTCTGAGCGAAGATGAAGAAAAAACAAACCCCTGAAATTACCACCCTGCCCGATAAAATACCTACCCACATTGCCATCATCATGGATGGCAATGGCCGCTGGGCTTTGGCACGCGGCCTACCGCGCCTGGCAGGGCATCGCGCCGGCACGGAGAACCTGCGGCGCGTGATTGAAGCCTGTATCGAGTTTGGCATCCGCTATCTGACCATCTACGCCTTCTCGACCGAGAATTGGGGGCGCCCCCAGGAAGAGGTGCAGGGCTTGATGCGCATCCTGGAGGATGTGATTGACCGCGAACTGCAGGAACTGCACGATCAAGGCGTGCAACTGCATCATATTGGCCGCCTGGATCGTATTCACCCCGTCTTACGCCAAAAAGTGCTGCATGCGATCGAATACACTAAAAACAACGCGCGCCTGGTGCTCAATGTGGCCTTCAACTACGGTGGGCGCGACGAGATCGTCTGTGCCATTCAACGCATGATCGAGGATGGGGTCAAAGCCGA
>JBBILY010000070.1:0-6042 GCA_037444705.1 Chloroflexota bacterium
ACGGATAGTTATTACGATGCGCGGCCAACCGATTGTCTTCCCAGAGGCAGCGTAGGGCGGGATGCTACTCAGGTGCAGCCCTATCCTCAGATTTGGGATAATTGCATCGAGTTGCCGTCGTTGCTCAATCAGTTGCGCCCGGGTGTCTTTGATGGCGGTTATGCCTTCGAAGAGGATTGCTCTAATCCTAACCCAGATGGCGATGATGATAGCGATGGCATCTTGAACCGCTTTGACCCCGATACTTTGGCGACCAACTGCCAGCCGCTTCAACCCGGGAAATGGGTGGTGGAGGTGGTGCCGCCGCCTGGATTTAAGGTTGTGAAAGAGGAAGACATCAATGTCTTCAGCGGCGATCAGTTTGTGCCTGCCGTGCCGCCGCCGCCCTGCGTGGGCCCCTTGCACACCGTGGATGTGGTGGATGACCCGAACCAGGCCAACTTCGACCCGAATAACCCATCCACGACCCAAGGTGTCTATAACCCTGATTTCCTGGCAACCACCAGTCCCCTGGCGCCCAACGGTGGCAGTCCCTACGAAGGCCAGCGCAAACCGCTGTGCAACCAGCGACTGATTGACCTGAAGAACGGCTTCAATGCAAACGCGGATTTCTTCATCTTTACAGATGTCCCCACGCCGGGGCGCATCCGCGGCGTTTTACTGGATGACCTGGTGCTGGAACTCGATCCGAACTCTCCCATGTATGCCGAGAAGCGCGGTATTCCCAATGCCCCGGTGGGCATCCGCGATTTCACAGGCAAACTGATTACCACCGTCTATTCGGATGAGAACGGCTATTGGGAGGTGTTGCTGCCTTCGACCGGGACTTATAACTGCGCCTTGCCGGCCGGGCCGTGTCCGGGCGTCTATCAGGTGGTGGGTAACGATCCAGGCACTCCGACCCAACCGAACACTGGTTGGAATCCCAACTATGGCGCGTTGAAACTCAGTTTCGACGTCTGGCCCATGCTGACCACCTATGCCGATGTGGCGATCCTGCCGATCACCGATTTCGTCCAGCGCCCTGGACCACAGTTTCAGCCGGCGCCCATCTGTGAAATCCCGGCTGACACTCCCGATCTGCAGCGTGTTTCTCAGCCTTTTGGCAACCCTGGTGACACCATCACCATTTACGGCCAGGGTTTCGGCAGCCTGCCAGGCAGCGTGACCCTGGACGGGGCTGCCATGGCTGCTACCTGGTCGAGCACGGCTATCACCGCTACCATTCCCATCACGGCTACCCCAGGGACACATCAACTATTGGTGACAGCGGCCAATGGTCAGAGTAGTCAAAACGGGATTACCCTGCATGTCTTTGGCACGGGATACACACCGCCCACTGTGTTTGTGGATATCAATGACCCCTCGCCCGCGAACGATGACGACGGCTCTTCAGCCAACCCCTATCACTCGCTCCAGGCCGCCCTGAATGCTGCCAGCGATGGCACGCTCATTCTGGTGCGCCCGGGTACCTACTATGAAAGCCTGCTGATGGACGAACGGGTGAAATTACAAGGCTATGGCCCTGGAGCCAGCGTGATTGATGGGCGCTTCTTCAACTTTGGTGGCATCAGCGCCGATGACCTTGCGGCAATGATCGCCGCGACCCCGTACGATGGTCCGAGCGAGGTGCCGATGGGGCAGGTGATCACCGTGTTGGCTGAAAATGGAGAATTCACCTCTGGCTTCAATGCCCAGATTGACGGTTTCAAGATCAGTGGTGGCACGCGGGTGCGCGGCAATCGTGCCTCTCCCTCTCAAGGCGGCGGGGTTTACGCCCATGCCTATGCCCGCTATCTGGAAGTGAGCAACAACCTGATTCAGAGCAATGCCGGCAATCTGGGTGGGGGTGTAATCCTCGGACAGCCTTATGTCACCAACCCGGATGTGGGGGATACGCGCAACAATGAGAACGACTTCGTACGCATCCACCATAATCGCATTCTCAATAACGGAGGCGTGAGTCTGGCGGGAGCGCTGGGTCTGTTCAATGGGGCTGAGGCTTTCCGCATTGACCACAATGTGATCTGCGGCAATTACTCCGCTGAATACGGTGGTGGCATCTCGAACTATGGTTATAACTCCGGGCGCATCCAGGACAACAAGGTGTTGTTCAACTTCGCTTTTGACGAAGGCGGCGGAATCATGATCGCCGGTGAACAACCCAGAAATATCTTGGCCGTTTCTCCTGGCACGGGCAATATAGATATCGAACGCAACCTGATCCAGGGCAACCTCTCTAATGATGATGGTGGCGGTGTGCGCCTGTTGCAACCTGTGGATGGGCGCATTCGCATCATCAACAACATGATCGTCAACAATCTGGCTACTGATACAGGTGGTGGCATCTCACTGGATGATGCCTTAAACGTGCAGATTATTAACAACACCGTGGCGCGCAACGTCTCGACTGCCACCGCCGAGGATGCCGACCGCTCTACCTGCAACCCGGCCTTGAACGGCTCCTGCCCACATGGAGCTGGCCTGGTCAGCGAAGCGCACAGCGCCGCCCTGATGGCAGCGCGGAACCCGGCCACCAACTTTAGCAATCCGCTGCTGTTCAACAATATCTTTTGGGAGAATGAAGCCTTTTATCTGGACGGCACGATTGGCTTATTCGGCGGTGGGTTACCTTCAGCTGGATACATTGACCTGGAGGTCTTGCCTCCCGCGACAGGGAATTTCAGCAGTTTCTACAATCTCTGCACCGCCTTCAGCGCCAATTGCCCCAATAACGGCACGAACCTGGCGGCTGACCCGCAGTTCATCCAGGCCATCACCACTAACTTCGACGCCCTGGCTTTTGGTGGAGATCCCACTTTTGTGACCGTGATTATGCGCTCCGCTCCGGGCGATCCTCCAGGGGATTACCATCTGAATGCCTCCTCGCCCGCAGTGAATGTTGGGACGGCGACCCAAAGCGGAGTCAGTGCCCCTTGCGATGACTATGATCGCGATGGTCGGCCCAACGCTGCAGCAAACGACATTGGCGCCGATGAACAGGCGGGTGTACCCGTCTCACCCACCTGCGGCGTGCCAGCCAGTATGCATGTGGGCGACCTGGATGGGACATCCTTCAACCTGGGTAATACCGGCAACTGGCGTGCCATGGTGACAGTACGGGTGGAAGACGCCTCTCATGCGCCGATCGCGAATGCTACCGTAATCGGCATATGGAGCGCGGGAGATGCGGTCGGTAGAAACCTGACCTGCGTCACCGGCCTGACAGGGCAGTGCAATTTGAACAGCGGCAGGCTCTCTCGGGCTACGGTTGCCAACGTGACCTTCACCGTTGTCAATGTCACCCACCCCTCCTACGATTACCTGCCGGGCAGCAATCACGATGCTGAGGGCGATAGCGATGGCACCGCCATCACCGTGAATCGTCCGCCATCGTTGATGCCCTTCTCGGATGCCGGCTGGATGATCTTCTTACCCAGCGTAACGCGCTAGGATGCTAAGGGAAAATGATAAGGAGAAGCGCTATGGATAAGAAAACAAGTTCTGCTAAAGTAAAGGGTCGCTTGAGCCGCCGTGAGTTTTTGAAACTGAGCGGTTTGGGGACACTATTGCTGGCGGGCGGCAGGGTGATCCCTGCTCTCGCCCGCCAGGCGAGCAAAGAGCCAGCTGTGCCACCCAACGTAGTCGGGTCGAACGCGCCTCAGGCAGCCACCGTCCAGATTTTCCAACACCTGGCAGCCACCGATGGGTTTATTCTCTTGCCTGGGCGCTACGACAACCCGGTGTATATGTTCGGCTTTGTAGAAGTGCCTGTGAATGTACCGCCTAACGCCCTGGATATCTATAAGGGAAACGTGCAAGCGCCGGCGCCTGTCCTGTATGTGCCCCAGGAGGCCGATTATTATCTGACTTTGACCAACATTGGCCTGGTGGTGCGCCCCGACCTGGATGACTCTCATACCGTACACTGGCACGGCTTCCGCAATGCCACCGCCATTTTCGATGGCGTGCCTGAGGTCTCTATCTCGGTGCCTGTCGGACGCGATTTTCCCTACTTCTACCGCCCGCATGATCCAGGCACGTATATGTACCACTGCCACTTCGAAGACGTGGAACATGTGCAAATGGGCATGACCGGCGTGATCTTTGTGCGCCCAGCCCAGGACGGCACCCCAATGGAGTATCCATTGGGAAGCGGACGGGTTTACACACGCTTTGTGTATAACGATGGCAATGGTTCTACTGGATATGAGCGTGAGTTTGCCATCATGATCAATGAGATCTGGACTACGGCTCATGACAACCTGGCTTCAATCCAGGAGACCATCTGGCCCAATTACAAACCGGATTATTGGGTGCTCAACGGCCGCTCCTATCCAGATACCCTGTTGCCGAACAACGACCCCACGCTGCCCAATCAGCCGATTTCATCGCTAATTCAGGTCAATCCGGGCGAGCGGATTTTGCTGCGCCTGGCGAATCTGGGATACGAACAGCACTCGATGCAGTTGCCGGGCATTCGGATGCAGGTGGTAGGTGAGGATGCCACCCTGCTGCGTGGGCCGGCTGGTGCCGATCTAACCTATGAGACCAATACGGTTTACATCGGGCCTGGGGAAGCGCGAGATGTGCTTTTCACAGCGCCGCCTTTCGACCCATCCATGCCTGTAGGCAGCGATAGTGTGGGAAATTACAACGCTTACCTGTTTCGCTCTCGCAACCTGAACGAACTGACCAATGGGGGCTTGCCCGGATTGGGAGGCATGGCGACTGAGGTGCGCGTATATCAGGGCAGCCCACTGCCAGCACAGACGCAGCCCAACCAGACCTATTCATGATAAGGCCGCTGAGAGGGCAAAGGAGAAGGCAAAATGATGACTGATGTGAATAAACGAATGAAGTGGGGTCGCTTGTTTTCAGTGCTTGTGCTGATAGGACTGAGCCTGACTTTGCCTGGGGCGCGAATGCCTCTGTCGGCTCAGGCGGCTGGCCCGATCGGCATTGTTTGCACATATGGGCCTACATTCAACCTCACCGCCACCAGCGGTTATATCTATACCCCGGACGGCAATACCCTGTTTATGTGGGGATATACCCTTAGCGGAAACCCCTTCCAGGTGCCGGGGCCGGTCTTGTGCGTCAATCAAGGGGATACGGTCACGGTCAATCTGACCAATAACCTGCCCGATCCGCCAGGCCCTATGGGGAGGGATAATGTGTCCATCGTTTTCCCGGGGCAGTATAACGTCGCCTCCAGTGGAGGCGTGCCTGGCTTATTCACCGCTGAGGCGCCGCCCGGAGGATCGGTGACCTACACTTTTGTTGCCAGCCAGCCGGGCACATATCTCTATGAGAGCGGCACCAATTCGCATAAACAGGTGCAAATGGGGCTTTATGGCGCACTTATTATCCGCCCGTCTATGGGGCCAGACTATGCCTACAACGATCCCGCCACCCGATTTGACCCCAATCGCGAGTACCTGATCCTGCTCCATGATATTGACCCTGATTTGCACCGTGATGTGGAACTGGGTCGAGATTATGACATCACTAACATACTTGATCGTTATTGGACGGTCAATGGGCGCTCTTTCCCTGATTCAGCCGCAGATAATTTCGTCTCCTGGTTACCTAATCAGCCCTATGGGGCTCTGGTGCGGGTGAGGCCTTATAACCCCACAACCAACCCCTTGCCAGCGTTGATCCGTTATGCCAACGCCGGCATGGTGAATCACCCCTTCCATCCCCACGGAAACCACCTGAGGACAATAGCCAGAGATGGGCGCTTGTTGCGCGGCCCAGCGGACGAGGATACTTCTATGGAGTCCTTTACACGCACCATCGGCTCTGGGCAGACCTATGATCTGCTGTTCTGGTGGAAAGATGTCGAAGCCTGGACATCCACGGGGAACCCCATCCCGGTGCAGATCCCCAACTTGCAGAACCTGGTGTTTAAGGATGGCTTGACATTCTACAGCGGTAGCCCCTATCTGGGTCAGCAAGGTGAATTGCCGGTAGGGGTGACTTCGTTCAATCAATGCGGTGAATTCTACTTCCCCTGGCATAGCCATGCTCTAAATG
>JBBILY010000070.1:6052-14685 GCA_037444705.1 Chloroflexota bacterium
ATGAGGGCTTTGGTGGCCTTGCAACCCTGCTGCGGGTGGATCCGCCTAGCGGTTGCCCATAAGAGGGGGCGATGCTTGCCTCGAAAGGAGATTTGACTATGCGAGCCAGAATTTACCAGTATCTCAAGATAGGTTTTATCTTGATCATGGCAATTTCACTCTTGGCAGGCAGGCCCACCCTGGCAGCACCGCTGCGCGCCAGTGTGACTATTGACTTGTGCGCCAAGGAAGGTTCGGTGACCATGCCCAATGGGGCGGTGATACCCATTTGGGGTTATGCCCTCAAACCCTCTGGCGTTCCCTGTAGTGATGCCTCAGTCATTGCCAGGCTGCCCGGACCGCTTTTGGTGGTGAACGCCGGGGATCAGGTAACTGTGAACCTGTACAACGCTCTGACGCAGAATACTTCCCTGCTCTTCATTGGGCAAAACCTTTCCCCGGATATGGTAGGTGCTGCTTTGGGGTCAAGCAGGACTTATGTGTTTATTGCAATCAAACCTTGGATATATCTCTACGAGAGCGGAGTGAATGCCGAACGCCAGGTGCCCATGGGCTTATACGGGGCGATGATCGTGCGCCCAACGATAGCCGGCCGCGCTTATGACAGCCCGGCCAGCACCTACAATGTGGAAGCGGTGCTGGTCTTGAGTGAGATTGACCCGTTGCTTAATGCCAATCCAAACGGCTTCAACCTGGTTTATTACAACCCCAAATATTGGTTGATCAACGGTGAGGCCTATCCCCAAACGGATACGATTGCCGTCCCATTCAGCGGACAGCGGCTGCTATTGCGCTATGTCAATGCGGGTTCCATTCATCACACCATGAGCCTGTTGGGTTTGCATCAGCGCCTGATTGCCAGGGATGCCTTTGCCTTGCCGTATCCTTTCGATGTGGTAGCGGAGACCATCCCCGCCGGGCAGACAGCAGACGCGATTGTGACCATTCCAAGCGCGGTGTCTGGAGGCAGCCGCTTTCCACTCTACAACCGCCAGTTGCGTTTGACCAATGTAGCCTCATTCCCGGGTGGTATGATGACCTTCATTGAGGTCCAGGCCACTGGGCCTACCAATCAACCGCCTGTGGTGAATGCCGGCCCTGATCAAACGGTTACCTTCCCGGCTTCAGTCAACCTATCTGGCACAGTGAGTGATGATGGGTTGATCGCGCCCGTTTCAATAACCTGGTCGAAGGTTAGTGGACCGGGTACGGTAACCTTCTCTAATCCAACCGCCTTAAACACCACTGCCTCCTTCTCTACGCCGGGCATCTATGTTCTCAGGTTGAGTGCCTTTGATGGTGAAAACACTGCCAGCGATGATCTAATTGTGACCGTCAACCCACCCCCTATGCATATCGGCGATCTGGATGGTCAGTCCACTAACATTGGGGGTAACCGTTGGCGAGCGACGGTGACGATCACTGTGCACGATGCCAATGAGAATCCGGTGGCGAACGCTACAGTGAGCGGCACATGGAGTGCTGGTGATACAAATGGCAGAACCTTGAGTTGTGTCACCCAAAGCAACGGCTCCTGTTCTGTGCAAAGTGGACGAATCATGAGAACCACTGCTACAGTGACTTTCACTGTCACCAACGCTACTCACAGTTCATTTCTCTACCAGGCCAGCGCTAATCATGATCCCGATGGTGATAGCAATGGCAGCAGCATCACTGTGAATCGGCCGACTTTAGGCCCTGTATCGGGTGGTTGGCTCATCTTTCTGCCCAGTGTCACTCGCTGATGCCCTGAAGGTGACGGGGTAAATCACACATCGCTCCCCCTTCGAGCCATCAGAAGGGGGAGCGATAAAGGGTGAATATGTCTGAAATATCTTTACGGCAAGCGTTAGGGCGCAGACTTGATCTGCCAAGGCTGGCTTGTGTGGCTAGTCTGATACTGTTAACCGCGGCAATTAGCGCAGGATTTCTGCTGAAGCGACCTCCGGGCTTACGGCCCGAGGAAATGGCGCAGCGGATCGTCAATCAGCAGCAGGCTCTTTTCGAGGAAGAGACAGGTGTACGCATTACGCGTCTGGCCATTACCTCTGGGGGCGGGATGATTGACCTGCGCTATCTGGTGATTGACCCAGATAAAGCCATAGTGGTTCATGAGCAGGATAACCCCCTGGCTGTGATGGATGAGGCTTCGGGCCTGGTCTACGATAAACCCTGGATGGATCATGGCCATTCGGGAGACTTCCAGACGGGGGTAATTTACTACACCTTGCTCTTGAATCAGGGCGGTGGGATCAAGCGCGGTGATCGGGTGACAGTGATCATCGGCGGTTATCGCTTGGAGCATGTGATTGTTCAATGATGAGATTATTGAAGAGCCCTCGAAACCTCTTGAACCACCTTGGCCTATGGCCAAAGACAGCCCTGGCAATAAGCCTGGGCTTTGCAACTCTCTTGGGAGCATTTGCCTTGTTGGGTGAACGGGCGTTAAATGAAAACACTGAACGCATTCTGAATGAGCGCCTGGTGATCGCTCAGATGGCGGCCAACCAGATTGATGGCGTCATCCAGGAGGCGGTAGCCGAACTGCAACGCGCCTTGGTCTATTCCAGTTATTTAATGTACGACCAGCCACAGATGGGTGATCAGGGAGGTGCAATGGCAAGCCTTGGCGGGGATGATCTCGTCTCCGAAAGGCCTGAACGCGCCATCTTATTGAGCCCACCTCGCTATTATCCCTTGGGGGCGTATTGGGCTGAGGTGCCTCAGTTGAAATCCCACTTTGGCCTCACCCAGGTGAGCGTCTCTGAGCCATTTTATGATCCGGGCAGCCAGAGGCCTGTGGCGGCGGTGTTTTTGCCCGTCTTTGAGCAGGGCCAGCAAGTCGCTACTTTGGTGGGTTTGTTGGACTTGAATAGTGTCGCTATTCGAGCACCTCTCCAACAAGCGGCAACTCTGGGCATCAGCGGCCATGCCAGCCTGGTGGATCAGAATGGTTTATCGCTGGTGTCCACCTATGAGGTGGGTTTTCTTACCCCTGGCGAGCATTTCACGTTCTATCGTCGGGCCATGGCTTTGAAAAAACCGCTGGTAGAAACAGTGCCTTTTGAAATCGAGGTGCCAGAAGAAGAAATCGGTGAATTACATGTGATGGCATTCGTCCCATTGCGCCGTGCACCCTGGGGGGTGGCGATTGGTGGAGATGTGGCGGAGACCTTTGCTGGGGTGAGTCGCCTGCGCCGAGGTCTAATTATCCTGGGTATATTGGCTTTTGCCAGCATTTGGGTAGCCACATTGGTGGGAATGCGTCAGGTCTTAGCCCCGCTACGCGATCTAACTCTGGCAGCCCAGCGCATCGCCCAGGGGGAATTGCAAGTACCGCTTCAGCGTTCCAGCAGCGGTGAGATCGGAGCTTTAGCCACTGCTTTGGAACACATGCGCCGGGAACTGCTCAATAATATTACTAAACTGGCTGAATGGAATGGGATGCTGGAAACGCGCGTGCGCGAACAGACGGAGAGTCTACGTCAGCAGCAGTCTCTCACGCGCCAGTTGTTGCGCCAGGTGATAACTGCCCAGGAGGAAGAACGCGCCCGCCTCTCGCGAGAATTACACGACGAGATTGGCCAAACCCTAACCGCGGTTGAACTAGCCTGAACCGATTGATGAAATCTCTGGCGCCTAAAGAAAGCGAGGCTCGGGAGCGCTTGCAACGGGTAAGCGCCTTAACCCAGCAGGCATTGGTTGACCTGCGGCGAGTGATTGCTGCCATGCGCCCAGGTGTGTTAGACGAACTGGGATTGCTACCAGCCTTGGGTTGGGTCAGCGAACACACGCTGGGTGCGCTGGATATCCATGTTTCAATTGAAAGCGCTGGTTTGCCTGAACGTTTGCCTGGAGAGATCGAAACCGTTCTGTTTCGCATCGCCCAGGAAGCCATGAGCAATGTCGCCCGTCACAGCCAGGCTAAAAATCTCCACATCCGCCTGGAGCGCATCAATGGTAAAGTCCTGATGGTTCTGGCAGATGATGGGCGTGGCATGGAGCAAAACCAGATTGTGGAGAGTAAGGATCGTAGCAGACACCTGGGATTAGTCAGCATGAGAGAACGGGCATCGCTCATCGGGGGCGAAGTGCAGATTGAGAGCGCTCCAGGTCGGGGCACAACCGTCCAGGTGATCGTTCCTCTGAAGGAGTAAACATGATTCCGCTCCGAGTGTCCTCAAAACGAATTCGCTTGATCGTAGCCGATGACCATGCCCTGGTGCGTGAGGGGCTGGTGGCTTTATTGGAAGATGAGACAGATATGGAGGTAGTGGGTCAGGCTGAGAACGGCGATGAAGCCTTGAGACTGGCGCGCAAGCACTATCCGGATGTGGCCTTACTGGATATCACCATGCCCAAGGGAAGTGGCCTTGATGTGGCAGCCCAAATCTCCCGCGAATTGCCCACAATAAAGACCTTGATCGTAACCATGCATGAAGAAGAAGCCTTCTTCTTTGCCGCCTTGCGCGCTGGGGCAGCGGCTTACGTCTTAAAAGGGGCTGATAGCGAAGAGTTGTTTAGCGCCATCCGCGCCGTCCATCAAAGGGGGGTCTATCTCTCACCAAAACTGGCCGGCTCCATTGTGCGGGATTATTTAGAACACCATCCCGATATCCCCCTTGAAGGGGTGCTCACCCCTCGAGAGCAGGAAATCCTGGCTTTGATTGCTCATGGCCTATCGAATGCGACGATCTCCAAGCGGTTGGGCCTCAGCCTCAATACCGTTAAAACCCATCGGAAACGGATTTATCAGAAACTACATTTGAACGATCGCGCCCAGGTGGTTGCCTATGCCATACGGCGCGGCATCCTTCATCCGTAGGATACTTATAGACCTCTTCGCTCTATCTATAAAAAATCGTCCGCATTCAGAAAAGAGTCACCCCATAACAGCCCGTATATTCTGGTGGGCCAGGAAGTGCCTCTGGATGTAACCGGGCTGCAGGTCGGGATGACAATTCCCGGTTATATTCTGGCGCCGATGATTGGCTCACGCGGAGACATTGCCGCTCAAGGTGTTTGGGAGAATGGCAGATGGACGGTGGTGCTCTAGAGTGGCGCTGATTTCCCTCGCCTCGATCTAATTTCATTCAGCGGTTGGATTTAGCGGTTGTCGTCAAGACATGGGGAGATAAGGGGAGGGGGCTGCCCCCTCCCCTCTGAAGGCTACTGCTTGGTGATGCGACCTTCGATGACGGGGTACACCTCAGGATTGATAGGGGTATGAGAGGGGGGTACCCCATAGCGAAATTGGATGTATTCAATTAAAGCGGACAGGTCGCTGATGTTGGAGAAAGCCACATTTGTACCCCCAAGGAAGACGGTGAATTTGTCACCACCGGTAGCGATGAACTCATTGGCGGCGACGAAGTAGAGTGTGCCATCCTTGAGGATGGGCGTCCCATCCTCCAGTTGAGCGGAGACGATGCGCGAGCCCACCGGAAGGGCCAGATTATAGGTATAACGCATTCCGGAGATCTGGAGAATCCGCGGTGTGGTCTGGTTCGGTGGGAACTGTTGTTCCAGCAGCTCGTAGATCTGGCTGCCGCTCAAGTACATGGTGACCATTTTATTATCGAAAGGTTGCACGGTGAAGAGATCACCCCAAGTAACATCGTGGGGATACGAAGTGTAAGCGATGTTGGCTCGGATGCCACCCGGGTTCATGAAGGCAATCTGCGTCCCCATCCTCCATCTTTGGGCGTCGGCGATGAGGTTGCCCAGGGCCGATTCCCCAGCCGGGTTGGCATCGCGGGTGATGGGGCCAAGGGTTGTTGCGATCACCTGGTTGACGATAGGCGCGATCAAGTCCTTGTAATATTGCACCAAGCCAGCGATGTCTGGATCGGGAGTGACGCCTTCGTTCCAGGTGGTCACTACCTCCAGGCTGGATTTCAGGACGTTGCGGTTTAGGCGGTCATAAATCAGGTTGGAAACCCCCAGCGCCGTGCCTGAAGAATAGGCCTGGATGATGGGGATGTTGTTGACCTTTCCAGCGACCTTGGTATGAGAGTGGCCGGAAATGATCAGGTCCACCCCGCTCAATCCCATGGCCATGTCCGCTGTTTCGCCAGTGATCACACCCGCAGCATCCTGGTAGGCGGGGGTATGTGTCACAACGACTACCAGGTCTGCACCCTGGTTACGTAACTCAGCAGCCAGGTTGTTGACAATCGGGGTTGGGTCACGGAACTCCAGCCCGGCTACGTTCCCAGCCATGACGATGTATGGGGTTTGGATAGTGGTGGCGCCGATGAAGGCCACTTGTTGCCCTTTCACCGTGAACATGGCGTAAGGTTGGATCCAGTCGGGTCGCTGATCTGTGCCCTGGATGAAGATGTTGGCTGAAAGCCAGGGGAATTCCGCCTGGGCGATGCGCTCCTGCAAAATTGTCTGACCCCAATCGAATTCGTGGTTACCGAGAGCGGAGACGACATAGCCCATGTGATTAAAGACATCCACGGTTGAGGCACCCTGCAGGAGGTTTGATATGGGTGTGCCTTGCATCATGTCCCCCACATCCACCAGCAGCGTGCCAGCGGGGTTATTGGCGCGGTAATTGTTGACGTAAGTCATGTTATAGGCTGCGCCACCGGCGGGCCTGCCTGATACCAGCCTCGGCTCTAATTGCCCATGGAAGTCGTTCGTGGAGAGGAAAGTATAGCGCGGATAGCGAGCTTCGCGCACCCAGCCCAGGGCCTCAGCATTGGTCACCAGTTGTTTCGGCAGGATTGTATCGCCGCTAGGCATAAAGATCCCGGCCTGAATGGCGTAAGCCGTGGCGCCTTTGGCCCAGTTGGAAAGGTCCTTACGATCGGTGTAGGCATCGAGCACCGACATATCCACGGCGATGTCCCGCAGGTTCTCCATGGCCTTGTTGCTGAGCAGGAAGAGGCCGCCTTCGCGATTCACGCTTGTGCCTGGCTTGCCTTTGTCGCTGGGCAGACGCAGGTAATCCTCACGCGAACGGTCGAACGCCGCCCACAGTAAGTCAGCGTAATCGGAACGGCTGATATTGGCATCTGGGTTGAGCCAGACGTTGGCGCGAGGCACCAGAGACCAGTTCTCGACGAAAACATCGCTAGGGGCGATGGTGCCGCGGCTCTCAATCCATTGCACGATCAGATCCCGCACCTCTGTCGTGGATTGATACAGGCGGGGTGCGGTTGGGAATTTGCCCGTGGCACGATAGTTGTTGAGGGCCACGCGCACGATTTGATCCGTTGCCAGGGGTTGGCCGTTGAGTTTCAGTTCAACCACGCGCTGACCGATCGGCTTGGTGATGTCCAGGCGGTATTCAATGCCCGACCACATATCGTAGTTGTAGTCGCGAACATCGGGGTTCTTCGTCGGCCCCCCAGGTTCGAAGTAATATTGGTTAAAGTAGGCGGCAGTCCATTCCAATTCGTCTTTAATTTGCTGCCCGGTGGCTTCGATGACGTAGAGGGTGTTGTCATAGATGTAGATGGCGTAGGCGTCCTTGAGCTTAACTTCACCGGCCGGGAGACCAGCATCGGTGAAGAGGGCGGCCAGGGAGGCATCCACCGCATATCCAGCCGCGGCTGCCGCATCCATCTGCACGCGGTTGATCAGGTCGGGCAGAGGGCTATCCTGAATACGTGCCAGCCATCCACCCCGGAAAGCCTCGGTTGTGGCGCCGATGGGGGTATTAATGTAAGCCACCGTGGCTTCATGGTAGGGCTGGGTGAGGGTTAATAATCCAGCATCCTCATCATAGGCGGCCACTGCTGGGGCAGTGCTGGATTTAGCCGTTACGCTCCAGTCTGTGCCTGAGCCACTGACGGTGACGCGGATGTCAGAGATATTGCGCCCCCAGTAGCCCGGTTCGGTAATCAGCACGTTGTTAATCACCTGGCTGGAGACCACGGCATGCGCATGGCCGGCCAGGATGACATCTATACCTGGGACTTCGTTGGCCAGGAATTTGACGAAGTTCTCCTCGCGGCCATAGCCATAGGTCTCATCCAGGCCGCTGTGAGCGGCAACGACGATAATATCGGCGCCGGCGCTGCGCATCTCGGGCACATAGCGCTGAGCGGCAGCGACTGCATCCTCAAAGACGCAGCCGACGATGTGTTCTGGCCGCTCCCAATGCACGACGGCCGGTGGGGTCAAACCCAGGATTCCGACCTGTACTCCGCTTACATCTACAATCGTGTAGGGTTCGAAGGTGTAGTCGCGGCAACCGCTGACGTTGGCAGAAAGGACGGGATAATCAGCCTCAGCCATATATTTATTGAGCACGGCTGGCCCGAAGTTGAACTCGTGGTTGCCGACAGAAGCCGCTACGTACCCCATATGGTTCATGGCTGCTGCCAGGGGGTTAGTTGGGGTTGGATCTTTAACGGCGAAGTAATACGCCAGGGGGTTACCTTGAATGGTGTCGCCGTTGTCAATGAGCATGGTATAGGGATTGCTAGCGCGCACTGCCTTAACATAGGTGAGAATTTTGGTCAGGCCGCGGCGCGCAGAGCCAGTGGGGACTGTATCGGAGAAGTAGTCGTAATTGCGGATGTTGCCGTGAATGTCGCTGGTTCCCAGGATGACGATGGTGCGCGTTTCAGCGGCGTTGGCTGAGGCTAATGCACCTGGACCTGATAAAGAAACCA
>JBBILY010000071.1:0-7972 GCA_037444705.1 Chloroflexota bacterium
CATGGCCTCACATTGTGGCTCGTCTGAGCATTTATCAGGATTTATCCCCTGCGGACCAAGGATTGCCTGCCAACATGGCCTCACTCGTCTGAGCATTTATCAGGATTTATCCCCCTGCGGACCAAGGATTGCCTGACAACCTTTGCGTGCACATGATTCGAGCACCCTTCTTCTGGGAACTGCTGTTATAATTTCCAAAGAGGGAGTGCTTCATGGCGTGGGATCGTTTTGGCCGTCGTATTCACTATCTGCGCATCAGCCTCACCGATCACTGTAATTTGCGGTGTGTGTATTGCATGCCAGATGACATCACCTTCCGTCCCAACGCAGAACTGATGCAGGATGACGAGGTGCTGACTTTGGTGCGGCTCTTTGCCAGCTTGGGGTTTGATAAATTTCGCCTGACTGGAGGTGAGCCAACGGTACGGGCTGGGATCGTGGAGCTGGTGCGGGAGATCGCCCACACGCCGGGGGTACGCACGTTATCTATGACCTCCAATGGGGTATTGTTCAGCAAGCTGGCGCGCCCCCTGGCTGAGGCGGGCTTGCAACGCGTAAACTTCAGTCTGGATACCTTGAACCCCGAGAAATTCCGCCGCCTCACCCGCCGCGGCTCTCTGCAAGATGTCCTGGATGGCATCCGCGCCGCTGAAGAGGTTGGATTGACCCCGATCAAGATCAACGCCGTGGTAGTGCGAGATTATAGCGATGCCGATGCGGTGGACCTGGCGCGCCTGACTTATGATCACCCCTGGCAGGTACGCTTCATTGAGATGATGCCCTTTGCCGGGGCGACGGATTTTCAACGCTCTCTGGTGGTCACATCGGATGAGATTAAAGCCCGCCTGGAGGCTGCCCTGGGCCCGCTGGAGGCCGTAGATGGCGGTCGCCTGGATGGTGAGGCGCGTATTTACCGCCTACCCGGTGCAGCCGGAGAGATCGGCTTTATCTCCACAGTTAGCCAGCCCTTTTGCGCCAGTTGCACGCGGGCGCGCCTGACAGCCGATGGCCGCCTGCGCCTGTGCCTGCTGCGGGAAGATGAGGTGGACCTGCTGACACCGTTGCGCCAGGGGGCGACGAGCGACGAGTTAAGGTGGCTGATCCTCGAAGGTATCTGGCATAAACCTTGGGGCAATCGTCTGGCGCAAGGGGAAGTGCCCCTCAATCGCACCATGAGCCAGATTGGCGGATAGGGTTACCCCCTCAAGGGTTGAATCAATTCCGCGGCCTCATATTGGGGATTATTGACCAGGGTTGAAACCGCATAGGCGATCATCTCTTCGGCCGGGTAGGGTGCCAGGAATTGAGTCAAGCGCCGCGGCTCCACCTCGCCTGGCTGCAGCCACAGCTCATACGCCTGGGGCGGCAGGATTACCGGCATACGATTATGGATGCTTGCCATGAGGTCATTGGGTTCGGTGGTGATGATGGCGCAGGAAAGGATCTCTGAGCCGTCTGCCCCGCTCCAATATTCCCACAGGCCGGCAAAGGCAAAGGGTTTGCCTGAGGCCAGGCGAATGTACATGGGCGTTTTGCCTCTGCCCTCTTTGCGCCATTCATAAAAGCCATCGGCCAGCACCAGACAGCGCCGACGCCGAAAAGCATTGCGAAAGGAAGGCTTCTCCAGCAGGGTTTCGGCGCGGGCGTTAATCAGGCGGTTGCCGATGCTGGGGTCTTTTGCCCAGGAGGGCACCAACCCCCAGACGAAAAAGTTGAGGGCGTTTTTGCCATCGTTGGGGATCACCGCCACCGGCTGAGAAGGGGCAATGTTGTAGCGGGGTTGCAGGTCTGGGGGGATGTACAATCCGGGAAATTGCTCGCGCAGATCGGCCGGGTCTGCGGTCAGGGTAAAGCGTCCACACATATCACACCATCCTTCCCAAATGAGACAAGCGCTGAAATGCTAAATGTATCTTAGCACATTTGGTCTAATAATGCAACGGCGATCCTGATTGAAATCGCTGAAACGTCCGGTGCTTGCCTTGCTCCCTGGGTTTAAACACGACACCTCCCGCATCATCTTGGGGAGGTGTCGTGTCTTCTCCAGTGGGGATCAATGGATAAGGCAAAAGACTAGATTATTTTCGGGTACAACTCAGTTATGGTAAAGTGATCACCTGCGCCGCGCCGGGGATAAGGGAGGCAATAGCCGCATAAACTGTGCCATTACGGTCAACAGCCGCGGCGATCGGCAGTGGGAGGCCACTGGCCACGACTGAGCAGGTGTTGGTGGAGAGGTCACACGCGTTCACCGTGCCGCCCTGGGTGAGGCCTGGAAGCCCAAAGAAGGCGAGTTCGGCGGCCATGAAACTGGCCTCATCGAATTCCACCACATACAGCGTGCCTTGGGGACCGAAGGCCAGGTCAACGATGGAGGTGAAACCGCTGGCAACTACGCTGCAGGCGGGGCTGACGCCACATTGAGCGTTCAGGGTACCGGGTTCGATGCGCCAGATGCGCGACATCCCTAGCGGGCCTGGAAAGCCTTTTAGTTCTCCCACATAATAGGCGCCATCCGGTCCAATGGCGACACTGGTTGCCACGGCCTGGGCGGGCATCATCGGCGGCAAACCGCAGATAAATTCAAGGCCTGGAGGTGCAGATGGACAGCCGACCAGATTTTTGATGTTATCCGTGGGCACAAGTTCATCGGGTAAGGTTGCAACCCAATCCACACGGCCCTGTTGGTCAACGATCAACACGTCGTTGCCTCCGGCATCGGCTACCAGGGCTTTGCCACCCGTCAATGCGGCGACATCGAAGGGGTTTGAATCGATCTCGCCCCCATCAGGGTTAACCTGGGCTTCAAACGCCAGCAGATTGGCAATCTCACGCATGCCGCCCCGAGAGACACGGTAGAGTTTGCCGGCGGTGTCGCTGGCGCCTGCGCCAGTGATGGCAAACATGTCGCCACGCCAAATGGGGTCTATATCCACCACACCGGGAAGGGCGGTCATCAGGTTGCCTGTTCCAAGGCGCAGTTCCACTATTCCCGAGCCACTATCTGCGACCAATAAACTGCCATCGGGTGCGACAGCCAGCCCAAACAGGGGTGTCGTATAATTGAACGCTGGCACACCGCTGGCTAGGGCAGCCGTGGGCAGCACAGCCAGGATGGCAAAGATCAGCATGATTAGCGATAACTTGCGTTTATCCACGTTTCTTTCTTTAAAGTTGTGCCCCCTCACATTGGCGATCAGATGATTGCTACCTCATGGAGATTATGCTGAATGCCTGCAATAGGAGAAGAGCATCGTGAACGAGTAAAATCTTGGCTAAGATCCCCATAGATGAGTTGAGTTTATCATCTATTCGAGGTTTGTCAAGAAGCAAATTTGACAAAGTAGGTCATAAAATCTTTGGCCGCGGCGGGGGATGCGCGCTTGAACAAGAGAGGTGTATAATACACCCGACATAAATCTGACCTATGGAGTAGATAATGAGAGAACATCGGACTGCTGCTTTGAGTTATATCCAGAATCATCGTGAGCGCTTTCTGGGGGAACTGAGGGAATTTCTGGAGATCCCTTCGGTCTCCACTGATCCTGAACATCGGGCAGACATGCAGCGCGCTGCGGAATGGGTCGCAGAGCAGTTACGTTCCCTGGGCGCTCAGAGGGTGCAGATATATCCCACCGCCGGGCACCCGCTGGTGTATGGAGAAATCCTTCAGGCAGGGCCACAGGCGAAGACGGTGTTGATATATGGGCATTATGATGTCCAGCCAGCCGAACCTCTGGAACAGTGGGAAAGCGGGGCCTTTGAACCAACCATACGGGGTGAGAGAGTGTACGCCCGCGGCGCTACAGACATGAAAGGCCAGGTGATGGCAGCGTTGAAGGCGATTGAGGCCATTGTTCGCACTGGCCAATTACCCCTCAACTTGAAGTTCCTCATCGAGGGGGAGGAAGAAATTGGCTCTCCCAGTCTAGGGGAGTTTATTGCGAAGCAGCGCGACTTGCTCGCCTGCGATTTTGCCCTCAACCCAGATGCCGGCATCCTGGCGCCCGACCTGCCCACCATCACCTATGCCTTGCGTGGGCTGGCATACTTTGAAATCCGTATTTATGGTCCAGAGCATGACCTGCATTCGGGCGTTTTTGGTGGGGTGGTGCACAACCCGGCCCAGGTGCTGTGCGAGTTGATCGCAGGCATGCACGACGCCCAGGGAAGGGTTACCCTGCCGGGTTTCTACGACAAAGTGCGCCCTCTGGATGATGCCGAAAGGGCGGAATTGGCGCGCCTGCCCATTGATGAGAGGTTTTATCTGGAACAAACCGGCGTGCCGGCGCTTTGGGGAGAGGCCGGCTTTACTCCGGTGGAGCGCATTGGGGCGCGCCCAACCCTGGAGGTCAATGGCCTGTTGTCCGGCTTCACCGGCGAGGGGAGCAAGACCGTATTGCCGGCGCGTGCCATGGCGAAAATCTCCTGTCGCCTGGTGCCAGACCAGGACCCGGATGAAGTCCACCAGCAACTACTTCAATATCTGCAGGCCAGGGCGCCCAAGACGGTGCGCTATGAGGTGGTGAAAATGGCCAGCAGTCCCGCTTCGATCTCCGATCGCAATTCGCCCGCGGTTCAGGCCATGGTGCGCGCCATGGAAGCAGTTTGGGGGCGGCGGCCGGTGTTCCGCCGTGAGGGTGGCAGCGTTCCAGTGGTGATCTTATTCCAAAAGTTGTTGGGGGTCGAAGCAGTGAATGTGGGTTTTGCCCTACCTGGGGACAACATGCATGCTCCGAATGAGAGCTTGCATCTGCCGACCTGGTATAGGGGTTTGGAGACACTGGTGCATTTCTTCTATAACCTGGAAGCATAGGTCGGAGACAGATGCGAGGTATGCCAGAAGCCAAACTCCCAACCTATGGTGGTCAGGCCGTGATTGAAGGGGTGATGATGCGTGGGGCGCGTGCGGTGGCTATTGCCATGCGCGCCCCAGATCGTCGCATCGTCGTCCACACGGAAGAATTGAGCGGTATCTACCGCAGCCGCCTGGTGAAGGTGCCCTTTTTACGCGGCTTGGTAGTCCTCTGGGATGCGCTGGGGCTGGGCATGCGCGCCCTGACCCTATCGGCCAACCTGCAGAGCGGAGAGGAGCAAAAACTGGAAGGGCCTGTGCTCTACCTGACCCTGGGACTGGCATTGACCTTTGGTGTGGGGCTGTTCTTTCTGGCGCCGGCAGCTGCGGCGCAACTGGTCGAGCGTTACCTGGGGGTGAACCCCTGGTGGGGCAATCTGGTTGAAGGGCTGGTGCGCTTGTTGCTCCTGATTGGATATATTTGGGCTGTGGGGCAAATTGGCGAGATTCGGCGTGTCTTCGCCTATCATGGAGCAGAGCACAAAACGATCAATGCCTTTGAGGCGGGTGCAGAATTAACCCCTGAAAGCGTGCAGCCTTTCTCCCTGGAACATCCCCGCTGTGGAACGGCTTTTTTGCTCACCCTGGTCTTGCTTTCGGTGCTCCTGTTCAGTTTGCTCGGGCCGCTGCCTATCCTGTGGCGCCTGGCTAGCCGCATCTTGCTGCTCCCGCTTCTAGCTGGCTTAGCCTATGAGTATATTCGTTGGAGCGCTTCCCATCTGAGGGCGCCCCTGGTGCGTTGGCTGATCCGCCCCAATTTGGCTCTGCAAAGACTGACGACGCGTGTGCCGGATTCGGAAATGCTGGAAGTGGCCATTGCGGCCTTCAATGCCATGCGGGCGGCGGAGAGCCAGGTTAATCTGTGAGTGGGTAACTCAAACCTTCGCTTGAATTAGACTGCACCGCCACAAGGCAAGCGTGGCGGTGCACCTGGTTAAAATCGGTTATACTTACACCTTGCATATGCTCGACCGTATTCGCAATTTTTGCATTATTGCTCATATTGACCACGGGAAATCCACCCTGGCGGACCGCCTGTTGCAACTGACCGGCACCATTTCTGAGCGGGAGATGACGGAACAGGTGCTGGACAGCATGGAGTTGGAGCGCGAGAAAGGCGTCACTATAAAAGCCTCGGCGGTGCGCATGAACTACACCGCAAGCGATGGCCAGGCATATGAACTTAACTTGATTGATACCCCTGGACATGTAGATTTTAATTATGAGGTTTCACGCGCTCTGGCGGCGTGTGAGGGGGCTTTGCTGGTGGTGGATGCCTCCCAGGGTGTGGAAGCCCAGACCCTGGCCAATCTCTATATGGCTTTGGAAGCCGACCTGGAGATTATCCCTATCATTAATAAGATTGATCTGCCGTCGGCGCGCCCAGAGCAGGTGGCGGAGGAGATCAGTAACTTGCTGGGGGTGGCGCCCGAACAAATCTTGCGCATTTCAGCCAAGGCCGGCTTGAATGTGGAGGCGGTGCTAGAGGCAGTAGTCCAGCAAATTCCACCACCTCGAGGCGATGAGAACGCCCCGTTACGCGCCTTGATTTTCGATTCGCATTACGATCCCTATAAAGGCGTGGTGGCTTATGTGCGCCTGTTCGATGGCTGCATTACGTTAAATGACACCTTGTTGTTGATGTCCAGCGGGGTAGCGGTCAAGCCGGTGGAGATTGGCATTTTCGCTCCGGATTTGCGCCCGGTGGAGAAATTATGCGCCGGCGAAGTGGGCTATGTGGCGACGGGATTGAAAACGGTGCACGATTGTCGGGTGGGCGATACCATCACCCACGCCGCCCGCCCGGCGGACAAGCCTTTGCCGGGCTATCGCAAGGTGAAGCCCATGGTCTTTGCCGGGATCTACCCGGTGGAGGGCGAAGATTACGACGACTTGCGCGATGCTCTGGAGAAGTTACAACTTAACGACGCTTCTCTGGTTTACGAGCCAGAGACCTCTCAGGCGCTGAATTTTGGCTTTCGCTGCGGTTTTCTGGGGATGTTTCACATGGAGATCATCCAGGAACGCCTGGAACGGGAGTATGATCTGGATATTGTGGTCACCGCGCCGTCTGTGGAATATGAGGTCTTGCTGCGCGATGGTCGCCTGATCCGCATTGATTCGCCGGCCCAGTTGCCCGACGAAGCCCAGATCGCGGAAATACGCGAGCCCTGGATGAAGATCCAAATCTTCACCCCCACCGAGTTCTACGGCACCGTGATGGAACTGGCCACCAGCCGCCGCGGGATTTTCATAGACCAGGAGTACCCGGCCCCCAATCGGGTGCAATTGAACTTCGAGATCCCGCTCTCAGAGCTGATTGTAGATTTCTTTGACCAGTTGAAATCGCGCACACGGGGCTATGCCTCATTGGATTATCAATTCCTGGAATATCGCCCGGATGATCTGGTTAAACTGGAAATTTTGGTCAACGATGAAGCCGTGGATGCCCTGGCGACCATCGTTCATCGCAAGGATGCTTATCATAAGGGGCAGGCAATTATCTCAAAATTGAAGGACATTATCCCGCGCCAGTTATTCGTTGTGCCCATCCAGGCCTGCGCCGGCGGGCGGGTGATTTCGCGCGCCAATGTTAAAGCCTTGCGCAAGGATGTTTTAGCCAAGTGCTATGGGGGTGATGTCACCCGCAAGAAAAAATTGCTGGAGAAGCAGAAACGGGGTAAAAAGCGCATGAAGATGGTGGGAAATGTTGAAATCCCGCAAGAAGCCTTTTTGGCGATCTTGCGATATGAGGAGGATTGAGATTAACGAACACTCGCAACCTTTAAAGCGGGAGAACCAGGCTAAACCCAACGACTGGCGTCGCCTTTTGCCAGGGTTGGTGGTGAGCGGCTTGTCGCTGGCGCTGGTTTTCTATTTTGCAGACATACAGAAATTGCTTCAAGCCCTACGCCTAGCCGATTATCGCTATGTATTGCTGGCGCTGTTCATCTCCCTGGCATGGCTCATGGTGCGTGGGCTGGTTTGGCGCACGCTATTGCAAGACCAGGCCTCCTATAGCGCGGTCTTCTGGACCTTGAACGAGGGCTATTTGCTCAACAATCTCCTCCCTTTTCGTCTGGGAGAGGTGGGGCGGGGCTTCCTCCTGGGGCGCAA
>JBBILY010000071.1:7982-14568 GCA_037444705.1 Chloroflexota bacterium
GGGTTTCTGGCAGGTGCTTTCCAGCATCGTCATCGAACGCATTCTGGACCTGGCTTTGGCGGTGGGCTTGCTCTTCAGCACGCTGCCCTTTGTGGTTGGGGCGGCCTGGGCGCGCCAGGCAGCCCTAGGAGTGGGGTTTTTTGTGGTGGTTGGTTTCTTCATGCTCTACTGGCTGGCGCACAATCAGAGAATCGCCCTGGGGTGGTTTGAACGGTTGGCGGTGCATGTGCCCCTGTTGAAACGCGCAGGCAGCAGGGCGATTGAGCCTTTATTCAACGGTTTAAACGTGCTCACCAATGGCAAACGTTTCTTAAGCGCCTTAGGGTGGATCGTTCTCAATTGGGGGGTGGCTGTTGTGCAATAAATGCTCATGGTATGCGCCTTTTTCCCTGAAGCCCAAATACTCTGGTGAGTGATCGTCCTGCGAGTGGCTCCTTTGGGGATAGCAGCCCCTTCATCACCGGGCGCGGTGGGGGTTTTTGAACTGTCAGTGGTGGGTGCGCTCTCGGTGTTCAGACAAGACCCCTCCACAGCCCTGGCGCTGGCGATCACCCTGCATGTGCTGCAAGTGATGCTGACCGGCCTGCTGGGGGCGGCGGCTCTGGCGCGCGATGGGGAATCCATTTTTGGGCTGTATCGGGAATTGCGCCAGCGCCGCTTAGGGGCAGAAACAGGCGGAGAGTGAGCTGCGGGAACGGTGATTGGAAGGCAGTTGAAAACATTTGGCGAATGGTAACGGGATGAAGATACTGATTGCGTTGACTTATTTCCGCCCCCACTATTCAGGGTTGACGATCTATGCCGAACGGCTGGCGCGCGCTCTGGCAGGGCGCGGCCATTCGGTCACGGTTTTAACCTCGCGTTATGATCCCGCTTTGCCGCCACGCGAGAAGTGGGACGGGGTGGAGGTGGTGCGCCTTAATGTGGGCTTACACATCAGCAAGGGCGTTTTGATGCCTGCGATGCCCTATTGGGGCTGGAAGTTGATGCGCCAGGCAGATGTGGTCCATTTGCATCTGCCGCAGTTTGACGCGGTGTACCTGGCCTTAATGGCAAAAGTTTTAGGTAAAGCGGTGGTGCTCACCTATCATTGTGATTTGCATTTACCTCAGGGGTTGGTGCACTCGCTAGCCAATTGGGTTTCACATTTGGTCAATCAAATCTCTGTGCGGCTGGCTGATGTCATCGTCACCAACACGCGGGATTATGCCGAAAGTTCTCCATTGCTGCGCCAATACCTGCACAAGGTGAAACCTATTCTGCCACCGGTAGAGGTGGCGGCGGTCACACCCGCCGATCGGGCTGCCTTTCGCCAGAAGGCAGGTATTCGTCCAGGACAGCGCCTCATTGGCATGGCGGCGCGCTTGGCAACGGAGAAGGGGGTGGAATATCTGGCTCAGGCTTTGCCGCTGGTGATGCAGAAGTATCCAACTGCACGGGTGCTCTTCGTGGGGCAATATCAGAATGTCTTCGGTGAGGAGAATTACGCCCGTCGTCTGGCGCCGTTGATCGAAGCCTTGGGAGAACATTGGACCTTCCTGGGCAACCTTTCACCCCAGGAACTGGCGGCGTTCTATCACGAGTGTGAGTTAACCGTGCTGCCCAGCCTGAACAGCACGGAGTCTTTTGGTATGGTGCAGGTTGAATCCATGCTCTGCGGCACCCCGGTGGTAGCCTCGGACCTGCCCGGAGTGCGTCAGCCGGTGAAGATCAGTGGCATGGGGCGCATTGTCCCCACGGCAGACGCCCCGGCTTTGGCGGAGGCCACCCTGGCGATTCTGGACAATCCGCAGGCATATCATGGTCATCCCGAGGACCTCGCCCCACGTTTTACGCCGCAGACGATCGCCGCAGAATACGAGACCTTGTTCAAGGAATTGCTGGGAGTGCAAGAACTGGAGAGGAAGACTAAGCCCACTCCCCTTAAATACACGCGCTAGGGTGCTCTACTTGCCAGGAAAAGGGTTCAAGTCTGCCTTGGGCGAAAGCAATGAAGACGGATAATGACTTGCTCTGGCTGCATTTGCGCGACCTGCCCTATTTTCGTGCCATGCTGCGCGCCGTCGAGGCACGCTTTTATCAAGATTATGATCTCCCCTCGCCAACCCTGGATGTGGGCTGCGGCGATGGTCATTTTGCGCATGTGACCTTCAAGCGCCCTGTGGATATAGGTTTAGACCCGGATGCCGCCTCCCTGAAGCAGGCGCGGCGTTGGGGCGGTTATCGCTGGCTGGTGCAGGCAGATGGTGGACGGATGCCATTTCCAGACGCATATTTTGCCAGCGCCATCAGCAACTCGGTCCTTGAGCATATCCCCCATGTACAACGCGTGTTAGCAGAGACGGGGCGCGTCCTGCGCCCTGGAGCGCGGTTTATCTTCTCGGTGCCGAATCCGCGTTATCTCTCGGAACTCTCAATACCTGCCTGGTTGAGCAAGGTGGGTTTGCATTCTCTGGGTGAGGTGTATCGCGCCTGGTTTGGGCGCATGTCGCGCGTCTTCCACGCTCACTGGCCCGAGGTATGGGTGGAATGGCTGCATCAGGCGGGTTTTCAGGTGGAAAGATATTGGCATTACTTTTCACCCCCGGCCTTGCGCATGTTGGAATGGGGGCATTACTTTGGCGCTCCCACCCTGTTACCCCATGCCCTGGCCGGGCGCTGGATTCTATTCCCCAGCCGCTGGAATCTGGCCATCACGGAACGCCTGGTGCGCCCGTTTGCTCAGGCGCTTGAGCATCCTCAGGGCACCTTTACTTTTTACCTCGCCCGCAGAAGCGCTTCAGAAGGGTCGTAATGGCAGCGAAGCATCCTTTTGACGAAAATTACTTCAAAAGCGCGGCTTACGCCGAGGTGTCTTTCGCACCTTTCAGCCAGTACTGGTGGTCGAATCGGTTTTATGCCTTATTGGTGCAACGCTATGCTCCACCCGGAGGGCGGGTGTTGGAGGTGGGATGTGGGTTGGGGCACCTGTTGGGATGGCTGAGCCGGCGCTATCGCGTCTATGGCACAGATATTAATCCCTGGGCTTTATCTCAGGCCAGGCAGCAAGTCCCCCAGGGGGGCTTCGCCCTGCTCTCCGCTGAGGACCTGGGCGCTTTCCCATCGGGGGCATTTCAGGTGGTCATTGCCAAGCATGTGGTGGAGCATTTGCCCCACCCAGAGCAGGCCATTCGCGAGATGAGCCGCGTGCTGGCTGCGGGTGGCCTGTTGTTGCTGGCTACGCCTAATCTGGATTCCCCAATGCGCGCCTTGAAGAAGGAGCGGTGGGTGGGATATAAAGACCCAACCCATATCAGCCTGAAACCCCCTGGGGAGTGGCTGGGCCTTTTAAGAGATTCGGGCTTGCAGCCAAAACGCGTCTTCTCCGATGGCTTTTGGGATGCGCCTTATCTCCCCTGGATACCAAGGCTCTTGCAGAAATGGCTCTTTGGAGCGCCAGGGGGCTTGCAGGCTATCTTTGGATGGAGTATCATACCTCTTCGTATGGGCGAGAGTTTGATCGTCCTTGCCACCAAAGCCTGAAGTTTGTCCATTATGGAAGAACCCAGCCTTCTGGACTACCTCAAAGCCAAATTAATGCCCTGGCGTGGGCAGAAAATTGAAATCCCTGCCTATCCTGAGCTGCCCATAGAAGGGCCCTCCACACCTCAGGAAGGCGCGCCACAACCTGCTCCCATTACCCCATCAGCCCCTGTGCCATTGTCCGCAACCCTGGGGGTTACGCGAGCCTTGCCCTGGCGTCCCTTGCTGGCGTTGGGGCTGGCTCTCTTGGCTCAGATTTCGTTGGAGCCGGGCCCAAAACGCACCTGGGGCCTGGGCGTGAGCCTCTATGGGGCGGCTTTGGCGCTGGCGGCATGGTCTTTCTGGCATAGCGAGTGGAGCCTAGCCGCAGGGGAAGAGCTCCGTGCCGCTCAAGACGCCCTGCGTAGCCTCGCCCCGCAATGGAGCTGGCGGCGGCTGCCCTTTCTTGCTTCTCTGACTTTGGGCTTACTGGCCTTCCTGACCTTTGGTGGGAACCGTTTTACGCCTTTGAATGTGACCATTTGGGCGTTGGCGCTGGCGGCTTTTGTGCGGGCTTTCTGGCAATCACAACCTGCGACCAGCCCCTGGTGGCGTCGTCTATCTGCCTGGGTCAGGCAGCCCGAATGGCACCTCAGCCTGAGGCCTGGCACCCTGCTTTTGCTGCTGGCGACGATGCTGGTGATTTTCTTTCGCCTTTACCGCATTGGACAGTTGCCTCCCGAGATGGTGAGCGATCATGCCGAGAAGTTGCTGGACATCTGGGACGTGCTCAATGGTCAGACCAGCATCTTTTTCCCGCGCAACACCGGGCGCGAGGCAATGCAAATGTACCTGACGGCCGGCATCATCCGCTTTTTGGGCACGGGCTTCTCTTTCATCAGCCTGAAGATTGGCACAGTGCTGGCCGGGTTGCTCACCTTGCCCTACCTTTACCTTTTGGGTAAGGAGATGGGTAACCGGCGCGTGGGGCTGATCGCCTTCGTCTTTGCGGGGATCGCCTATTGGCCCAATGTGATCTCGCGCGTTGGCTTGCGCTTCCCCTTTTATCCACTCTTCGTGGCGCCAACCCTGTATTATTTGTGGCGAGGTCTGCGCGGGGGTAGGCTAAACGATTTTATCCTGGCGGGCCTGGCTTTGGGATTCGGCTTGCATGGCTACACCCCCATTCGCATCCTGCCTTTTGTAGTTGTGAGCGCGGTAGGGCTTTATTTGCTCCACCGTCAGCCTGCGGGGATGAAGGCTCAGGCGCTGCGCGGGCTGATCGTGCTCTCTTTAGCCGCGTTCATGGTCTTCCTGCCACTGTTGCGCTATGCTGTCGAAAATCCGGGGATGTTCTCTTATCGTTCTTTGACGCGCCTGGGTTCGGTGGAACAGCCCCTGCCCGGCTCTGCCTGGCAGATCTTCCTGAGCAACCTGTGGAAAGCTATGACCATGTTCGCCTGGGATGATGGGGAGATATGGGTACACTCCGTGATGCACCGCCCGGCCCTGGATGTGGTCTCAGCTGCCCTTTTTTACCTGGGCATCGGCTTGCTTTTCCTGCGCTACCTCAGGCAGCGCACCTGGCAAGACCTGTTCCTGTTCTTAAGTGTGCCATTGCTGATGATGCCTTCGATTCTGTCTCTGGCTTTTCCGGCCGAGAACCCCGCCCTGAATCGCATGGGTGGGGCGATTGTGCCGGTGTTGCTGATCATTGGCCTCAGCCTGGATGGTCTGCTGTCTGCTCTTCAACGCCAATGGAATTCGGCGTTGGGGCGGCTTGCCGCCGGGGGATTGGCCTTGTTTCTGTTGTTGTGGGCTTCCATCCAGAATTATGACCTGGTTTTCCGCCAGTATCAGGATTATTATCGCCTGGCATCGTGGAACACCTCAGAAATGGGGGCGGTCATCCGCGCCTTTGCCGATTCGATTGGCAGCCCAGACACGGCCTGGGTGGTGGCTTATCCCTATTGGGTGGACACGCGCCTGGTGGGGATGAATGCAGGTTACCCGACGAAGGACTATGCGATCTGGCCTGAGAATTTAGAGGAAACCCTGGCCGAGCCGCGCCCCAAGTTGTTCCTGATAAACCGTGAGGACGCGGCCACCTTGCAGGCGTTAGGTCAGATATATCCTCAAGGGAGTTTGCAGGTCTTCACCTCACAGGTGGAGGGGCATGATTTTTATCTGTACTTTGTGCCGCCACAAAAGTGATCTTGCTCCAATATCTCTGGATAGGCTTCTATGCGCCTTACTGTTGCATCTCAGAAATATCGTGGCCTGATTTTTGACCTCCTCCTGGTTTACGTCTTGTTGATGGGGGCTTATTTTCGCCTGGTGGGGATTTATTGGGGGGAATATCAGTATCTACACCCGGATGAGCGATTTTTAGTCTGGGTGGGGACGGACATTACTCCGATCAAGTGTCAGGAGGCGACCATTCCGCTTGAGCAATGCCCGCGAGAGCAAAGGCAATGGCTGAGCCTGAGCGAATACTTCGACACGGCGCGCTCCACGCTGAACCCCCACAACCGCGGGCATGGTTTCTACGTCTATGGCACATTGCCCATGTTCCTGGCGCGTTATGTGGTGGAATGGGTGTATGGGCACTCCGGTTTCAATGAGATGACCAATGTCGGTCGGCCCCTCTCAGCTCTGGCGGATTTGCTCACCGTTTTTCTGGTCTACGTGCTCGCGTCTCGCCTCTATGATCGCCGCGTGGGGTTGCTGGCTGCGGCCTTCGATGCGCTGGCTGTGCTGCAAATTCAATTGTCCCACTATTTTGGCATGGACACTTTCCTCAATTTCTTCACCTACCTGGCGATTTACTTTGGGGTGAGGATTTTGGGGGAAAAGTGGCCAGAGCCCAGCAGCGGTGGGCAAGCGGACCTCGCTACAAGTGCCTGGGTGCGGTTTTTCAGGCATCCGTACTTTGGGCTGAGCGCGGCTTTTGGGTTTGCGGTGGGTTGTGCTGTGGCATCGAAATTGAACGCCGCCCCGGTGGCGGTGGTGCTGCCGGCAGCTTTTGGGCTGACTTTTCTCAACCTGAGCCCTGAACGCCGCCAAAAGTATCTCTGGCCAACCC
>JBBILY010000072.1:0-14478 GCA_037444705.1 Chloroflexota bacterium
CCACAGGAAAACGAACCTGGTGCGCCAAGATGGTTAAAACCAGAGAAATGACGAACACAAAGTTGCCGCCCCAGAGCAGAGCAGGGTTAAGCCATTGCAGAAACTTGACCTTTCCCACCAGAGCCAGGGCGTAAATCCCCAAAGAGACCAGCAACAGCGCCAGGACGACAAAATAATTCTCGCCAGTCCAGCGGGCGATGACATTGGGAGCAGTGAAAGCAAAGTACAACAACACCAACGCCGCTGCCAAACCCAGGCTCAGGGCTGCTACCCTGGCAGTTGAGCCAGGGCGCTGGCTCTGGTCAATCTGCACCTCAGGTCTCACCACTCCAAATCGGCGATAGAAGAATAGAGCCGCCAAGGCCACCAGTAACCAGCCAAGCCCCTGATACCACCCCCAAGTTGAAAGATCGCTGCCAGAATTGAGCGCCCGCAACAGGATGGAGAGCACAACCCCCAAGGTTAAGCCCGAGCCTACGGAGATGGCCGCATCTTCTTGTTCTCGCCCCAGGCGATAGAGAAGCAAAGGGAAAAAGAGCATGAAAGCGCTGACTCCTATCCCCGAAACCAGCATTCTTCCATGCGTATCCAGCAGGGGCGTTGCCAGGCGCGCGGCAAAGACCAGCGCTCCCATCGTTAAAAGCAGGCGATCACTCAAACGGGCTGGCAGGAGGAACAAAAATAGCGGCGAAAAGAGCAATAGAACACTGACGATCTCTGGCGGAATGCCGGTTTGCAGCAGGCCAAAAGCATAGACCGCTTCCACAAAATCGGCGATCAATTGAAAGAAGAACAGGAATAGCAAGCCGTAGAGCACGATCTCAGTTGTGCGTTTTCCCTGAGCAGAAGACCCCTGGTCCATGATCACCCTCCCTCCGGTTTTAACGATTCATGCTTATCCAAAGCAGGGCCAGCATATTCTTTTCGCCGTCCTTTTCTCAACCACCAGAACACTGAACTATAAAAGAAATAGGTCAGGCCTTATAACCAAACTTGCGTAAGAGGTCTTTACGCCGGGCGATGTCATCTTCGCCTTCAATGCCTTTAGGGGAAAAGCCATCTACCACGCCCAGGATGGCGCGTCCTTGCTCGCTCTCGGCCAGGATCACTTCGGTGGGATTAGCCGTGGCGCAGAAGATGCGGCAGACCTCCGGCACCATCTTGATCGCATTCAACACATTGATTGGATAATAGCCCTCCCCCAGGAAAATGATGAACGAGTGACCGGCGCCAATCTTGCTGGCATTGGTTTGAGCCAGCTGGATCATGGCGGGGTCGGTGCCGCTCCAGCGGACTAAGCACTTTCCCGAGGCCTCACAAAAGGCCAGACCAAATTTAATCCCAGGGACGGCATTGACCAGGGCTTCGTGAAGGTCTTCAACGCTCTTAATAAAGTGCGTTTGCCCAAGGATAAAGTTGACCGCTTCAGGTTTCTCAATTTTGACGCTCACCAGGTTCATGGGCTATCTCCTTTCAGCAATTCTTAGTGGGGACATTTTCATTATACATTATAGATAGGCACGGCGGATTTGTAATCTGCTGAAGCATAAATATTTCCCCCCTCCCGGGTCTTAAACTTCCACTATCAAAACTCTTATCCATTACAAATCCCCCATAGGACACCCCATATAGTAAAATTCATCCACATAGAAAGGAGTGGTTATGGACCTGTCTGAAGAGACCAGCCTCGAGGCGCACCCGCAACATGAAAAGCCCCCCGAATCCCCTAAAACGCCGGCACTGGTCATCAATATCTACTCCTGGGCCACCCCCCTCATTGGCGCGCTGATGCTCATTATCGGCTTGTTAGCGGGCTATTTTGGTCGCCCGCTCTTAGCCCAACGCATAGAAGCACAAGAGACACCCAGCGCAACGGAAGCTCCAGTCTCGGAGGCCGATGCCGCCAACCGCAAGGAGATGATGGATTTCCTTATCAGCCAGGTGAAACATTTCAAGGGCGATCCCAGCGCCCCTGTCACCATGATCGAATTTGGGGATTTCCAATGACCCTTCTGCGGCAGATTTGCCACTGACGCGGGACGTCAGATTGACCAAAAATACGTAGAAAGTGGAAAAGTGCGCTTTGGCTACTGGCATATGGCTTTCTTAGGGCCTGAGTCGCAGTATGCTGCTGAAGCCAGTGAGTGCGCCGCCGAACAAGAGGCGTTTTGGGAGTATCACGATTATCTTTTCGAACATCAGGCTGGAGAAAACCAGGGCGCCTTCAATAAAGACAATCTCAAGCAGTTTGCGATTGACCTGGGACTGGACAGCAAGGCGTTCAATGAATGCCTGGATACAGGCAAATATACGGAACTGGTGCAGACCATGACCCAAACCGCCCAGTCTCTAGGGGTGAACAGCACCCCGGCCTTTGTCATCAATGGGCGCGCCATCCTGGGAGCCCAACCCTTCAACGCTTTCGAGCAGATCATCCAGCAAGAACTAAGCGCCGCCAATCCCTGAGCCTTGGTTAACCCCTTAACCGGGCGGATGATAAGGCGTCCGCCGAGCCTGGAGACCTCCAAGAGCTCTGCAAGGCGGGCGCCTTTCCTGCTGAGGGTAAACCTCTCCGCTTGAGCAGTTGTGAGAGGGGTTATAATCAAGTGGGGGTACTGGTTCTGATTGAGGTGATGGTGTGGATTATCAAAACCTGGACGACGAAGCCCTGTTGCGATTGATCTCCCGCTCTCATGAGGCTGCCCTGAGCGAGTTCTACGATCGTTATAGCCGCCTGGTGTACAGCATGGCGTTCAACGTCACCGGCGACGCGGAGGTGGCGCAGGAGATCACGCAGGATGTCTTTCTGCGCGTATGGGAAAAGGCAGACACTTACCGCGCCGAGCAAGGAAAAGTAGCCACCTGGTTAGTCAGCATTACCCGCCATCGGGCGATTGACCTGCTGCGCAGGGCGCGCATTCGCCCTGAAGGCAATCGTGCCGTCTGGATGGACGAACTGGAAGCCTCCCTTCCGAACCCCACAGCGGTCGAAGGGGAAGCAGAGCAATCTCAGCGCCAGCAAATGATCCGCCACGCCCTGGCACAACTGCCAGAAGAGCAGCGCCTGGCCCTCTCTTATGCCTTTTTTCAGGGATACTCGCATAGCGAAATCGCCCGCTTGTTGAACCAACCTCTGGGGACGATTAAAACTCGTATCCGCCTGGCTATGCAAAAATTGCGCCAGATTCTGCAGGACGTAAATGGTGTGGGTTAACCGTCCAGCACCTTTTATGGGAGATACATCTAAATATCAACAGGTTACGTATTTATGTTAGAGGTTGATTAAATGAGCGAGGAGCACGTGTTGGATTTAATCCCAGCCTATGCGCTGGATTGTTTGGATGAGGAGGAACTTGGGCAAGTGGTGGCCCATCTGGCAGTGTGCGCCTCTTGCCGCCTTGAGGCAGAGCAATACCGCGCCATAGTAGACGAATTGCCTGCAGCCATGGCGCAGCACCAGCCACCTGCCGCTTTAAAGGATAGGCTCATGCAGGCTGCCCGCCGGGAAAAGGCACAAGCCCAGGACAGGCCCTCTTTTGTGGATCGGCAGCGGCCAAGGCCTGCCTGGCGCTCACTGAACTTGGCCTGGCTCAGTCTGATCCTGATCCTGGCTTTGGGGTTGAATAACCTGTTTTTATGGCAGCGCCTCAACCGGGTGGAGAGCCGCCAACGCCAGTCCTTGATGACGGTTGCCCTGCAGGGGACGCAGTTCTCCCCCAACGCCGCAGGTATGCTGGTGATCAGCCGCGATGGCGAGCATGGCACCCTGGTCGTGGATGGTCTGCCTCCCCTGGGGGCTGAACGGCAATATCAGTTATGGCTCATCCGCAATGGCGAACGCGTGAGTGGGGGGGTGTTTTCCGTTGACTCCCAAGGCTATGGCTCCGTTTGGGTGTCATCGAACGAGCCGTTGATTAATTACTCCTCTTTTGGCGTGACAATCGAACCAGCAGGGGGCAGCCCCGGTCCCACCGGCGAGAAAGTGCTGGGTGGAGGGCTTTAGTAACGCTTGATCTGGATTTGCCCTGAGAAATATTCTATAGGGCTAAATAAAGTCTTTTTTCTTGACAGAACATATGTTCTATGATAGAATGAAATCAGATAAAAAGCATCATATTTATTCCCCAGGAGGTGACCCATGTCCCGCGTTGTCCATTTTGAGTTCCATGTAGAAAATCCGCAAAAGGTGATTTCGTTCTACCAAAATGCATTTGGCTGGCAATTCCAAAAATGGGAAGGCCCAATGGATTATTGGCTGATTACCACCGGCGAAGCCGACACCCCCGGCATTGATGGTGGGTTAGCCAAAAGCAGCGAACAATTTAAGGGCACCCTGAACACCGTACAGGTGGCAAACCTTGATCAAGCCATCGAGAAGGTGAAAAGGAATGGAGGGACAATCGCTATGGAAAAACAAGCCATTCCTGGCGTGGGTTGGTGGGCTTGTTTCATCGACCCTGAAGGCACACTCCTGGGGATCATGCAAAGCGATCCTTCGGCAGAGATGTAGCCAGAACCAACGCAGGGCTTGGGGAAAACCCCAGGCCCTGTCCCTATTTCAGGGAGAGACGGAGGGGGCGGTGTCATTCCCGGGTGAGGTAGTTAACTGGAGCAGCGCACCATCTTGTAAACCACGCAGATAGATATCGAAGTTCCCTGTCTGGTCTGAAGTGAAAACCAGGGAATCCCCATCAGGTGTCCAGGATGGATAATTCTCATCCGCCATAGACGAAGTTAATTGGATCAGTTCCCCACTGAATACGTTTAAGATGAACAAATCATAGTTGCCATTGCGATTGGAGGCAAAAGCGATGCGCCGACTGTCCGCTGCCCATACCGGGGCGCGGTCTTCACCTGGGTCATCCGTCAACTGGCGCACATTTGAGCCATCGGCCTCCATCAGATAAATCTCCGAATTACCCGTCTGATCTGAAGCGAAAATAATGAGTTTTCCATCCGGTGACCAGCGCGGGCTTAAATCATCGCCAGGGCCACCAAATAGCCGAAAGAGGTGACTTCCATCGGCATCCATGACGTAGATATTCTTATCTTTATCGCGTTTAGATTGGAAGATGATCTGCCGAGCATCTGGAGACCAGGCTGGGAAAGTGTCAGCAGTGTTGTCCTCCGTCAACGGACGTTGGCGGCTGCCATCAGCGCTCATCACGTAGATTTCAAAATCACCCCCACGATTGGAGTGGAAGACGATTTGCCTGCCATCTGGCGACCACATGGGAAATCCATCCTCAGCCGGGTCATTGGTTAAGCGCACTTGTTCCCCACCATCCAGGTTCATGCGATAAATTTCCAGATTGCCATCGCGGTCAGACATAAAGGCAATCCTGGGCAATGGAGCCGGGGGCTCAACCACAGAAGTTGCCGGCGGTACGATGACGGGGGCAGTCTCACTGGCTGTGTTCTCGCCAGCAGTGGGCGTGGTCAATGTGGGCTGGACCGCTGGTGCTTCTCCTCCCGAAGTCGTGACCGCAATTTCTGTCAAAGCCATCGGAGGCGCCTCGGAGATAACGCCTGTTATCTGGGTGTAAAGATAGGAGAACGACCACCAGGAACACACGCCACACAAGACTACCAACGGCAGAATCACAGCCCACAGGGGAAGCAGAGGTCGGCTAAGGTATTCGCCACCCAGAACCTGGGGCACCCCTTCCGCCGCAGAGATACGCAGGGTGTATGGGTACCTTTTCGGGTTACCCGTCCAGAGGCGGCGTTGAGGCTTAATGTGAATATCCAGTTCCGTGGTCTGCCCTGGAAGCAGGTCTAACTGCGCCTGGACAGGTGTGAATAGCAAAGCTCGCTGCGCACCATCGGTCTCCACACTCAGAGTTTGAGGGGAGGGGCTGAGATTGGTGATCCTGAGACGCACACCCCCTGAAATTGGGGACAATTCACAGTGATAGGGTGCGGTCATGGGTGGATGGGTTTTAACAAGGGTTGCGGGCACGCTGCCGATCTCAGCCTCTTGCTCTGCCTGGCGTGGGTGGAGGAGGGGTTGTGTAACGGGCGATTTTTGAGAATCCGCCATTTCCGGCTCTTGAGACTTGGCGGGGAGGTTCTGTCCCTGTCCTGAACCTGCCTCCAGCTCAGCCTCCAGGGGAGACGCCTCAGGCGTCCCGGGGCCCGAAACGCTGTCGGGCTTGGCGCTGTGGCTAGTGATCCAGGTCTCGGACGGGGTTTCTGGCTGATAGGTAGCCAGGATCTCGTTGGCGACAGATACGATACGGCGGCTATCGTCATGTTCAGCCAGCCGTTGTAGCGCCTGATGGGCTGCCTGCGAAAGGGCGGGGTTGTTGCCATATAACAAGCGCCTGAGTTCCTCCAATGCCTCCAGGCGCACTCCTACGAACTTGCTCTCGAGGGCCTGCTTCAGTTCCTCAGGCAATTCCACACTCTGCGGAACAGGGTTTCTGGCGATGATCAACTCACCCTGCTGGTTATACACCCATTTGCGCGGAGTTTGATTGGGTGTTTCGCTCACCACCCGTTCATAGGCATAGTCGTACCATTCATCCAGAGTAACCCAACCATCTTGTTCTGCATCGGCTTTGCCGCTAGTCAACCCTTCTAAAAGGTAGTGGGTGAAGAGCGAAAGCGAAGCCTGCTCGATCACCTGATCCCCTTCCAGGGCGTATTGGGTTGAAACCGAAGCGGTTAAGACCACGCGCCCATAGCCATTGCCTTCGAAGGTGGCTTGGGTCATGGCTTTAACCTCCCCCTTACTACCTCGGGCAAAGGCTCCACTATGACAGCAATCAAGGATTAACAGTTGCCGCTTAGAACGGCATGAATCCATTTCATCCGTGATGAAACTGGCTGAAATTGCGGTGGCTTTGAGCAAATCGCGCTGTGTATCTTTCACTGCCAGAAACAGGCGCCCTTGATCATCCAGCACGCCGTGGCCCGAAAAGTATAACAATAGCATCTCATCTGGCTTTTTATTGGCGAAAAAGGCGCTGATGGCTCGCCGAACAGTCGCTTCCGGTTGATTGATCAGTTCTTGAACCCAGTCAAAGCCACCTACGTCTGCCTGGCGCAGCGCTGCTGCCAGGGAGAGCACGTCAGCCTCTGGGGTTTTGAGTTTAGCCAGCGTAGAATCATCGTACTCGCTATTGCCAATAATCAGCGCGTATCTGCCTGGCATATGTCACCCTGGATAGGAGAACCAGAGGGAATTCATGCGCTGGGGTTGGTTGCCGCAGGCGGTGATGCAAGCATCGTCAGCAAGTGTTGCAAGTCCTGGGCGCTACCTTCGAATTCAATTTCTTGCGCGCCTACTCTGCCTTTGAACTTCACCAGACGCCCCTGGCTGCGCTGTGCCCATGCCTGACAGAATTCAACGACCTTAGGGAGAAGCGTAGGTAAGACTGCTACCGCCAGCGCTCCCAAAGTAACCGCTTCAGCGGCTTTGCTACCCTTGGGTGCCTGGCCTGCCTGCACCAAGGCCACCGATTCCACCTCATGCTGACGTAACTCATCGGCTAACTGGCGAGTCAAGTGGTCCAATTCCTCGGGGTCGGCCTCCTCAAGGGCAATTTGAACTGTGAATTGAAATAGATCCTCCATCCTTGCACCTCATCTTACCTATGTAACTAGCCCAACCAGCGTCGTTGAAGCGGCGAAAGTACGGCATACACCGCCTGGCATATTTTGCTATTTATGACCTGAAATATCCAACAACCTTAGTTTACAGCGAAATGGGCAAATGCGCAATAGCAGCAGGCTTTTTGCGGCGAAAAGGCCCTCTATCGGGTGTGGCAGGCGTCGCTCCCAACCCCTTAAGCCCACCTCAGCGCGTCTCGGTCACTTTGGAGATGAGGCGCGGCTGATCCGCATCATATCCTTTGGCCAGAGTGAGGTGATAGGTAAACAATTGAGCGGCGACAATTCCCACCATGGGGGTGAGCCACTCAGGTATGTCATCCAGGGGGATGGGGGATTGCGCCAGAGCCAGGGCGCTCTCCGCGTTGGAGATCACCACCAATTCAGCCCGCTGCTCCTGGCTGAGATAACGCAGTAAATCGAGCATGGAAGCATATACATCCCCCTGGGGTACAACCGCCAGCACCGGAAAGCCTCGATCTACAATGGCAATGGGACCATGTTGAAAATCTGCTGAAGAATATGGCTCAGCCTCAATGTAGGTTAATTCCTTGAGTTTCAGCGCCCACTCGAAAGCGGTGGCGTAGTTATAACCACGCCCCAGCACAACGCATTGGGACATGTAGCGATAACGCTGCGCCATGTGGGTGATTCGCTCATCTAGTCGGAGTGTCTGTTCCACCCAATCGGGGACGCGCCCCAATTCTCGCCATAGCGCCTCGGTGTCGTTTAAAGCTACGGAGAGCATGGCGATGGCCATTAACTGGGCCGTGTAGGTCTTAGTGGCAGCGACAGCCCGTTCCGCGCCTGCCTGAATATCCAGGATGAAATCTGCCACCTGCGCCAATGGCGATCCAGGCGCATTGGTAATTGCCAGAGTGGGGCGTCCCTGGCGCTTAGCCTCGATCAAGACATTGACAATATCTGGCGACTGGCCAGATTGGGAGATGCCCACCACCAACGCTCCCCTGAGGTTGGGCGGTTGGCGATAATAAGTGAACAAAGATGGGGTAGCCAAAGCTACCGGCAGCCCATTTCTGGCTCCCCAAAGATATTGAGCATAACGGGCAGCGTTATCTGAGGTGCCGCGCGCCGCCACAAAGGCGTATAGGATCTCCTGCGAGCGGATAAAGCGGGCAATGTCTTCCACGCTCTTGCGCTGCGAAGAAAACAATTGCCTCAAACGTTGGGGTTGTTCGCTGATTTCGGCGTGAAGATACATACGCTTCTCATGAACGGGTGGAGGCCATCTTTTGCAACGCTTCCCGCAGGCGTTCTATCTCCTGCAGCGTATTGTAGTGCACCGGCCCCACGCGCACCATGCCGCCGCGATCTTCCAACCCCAGGCGCTCGGTGACAGCCGGAGCATAGTAATTGCCATCCCAGACGAAGATGTTCTCCTGCGCCAACCTCTGCGCCACTTCACGGGGATGAAAGCCTTTCCAGGTGAAGGCATAGGTGGGCACGCGCTCCTCCAGGCGGCGAGAATCGCTTAAACCATAAATGGTGATCCCTGGCGTCTCTTGCAATACATCCAACAAGGCAGGCGAGAGTTCAAATTCATAGGCACGGATCGCCATCATGGCTTGCTTGAGGCTCAGGCGCCGCCCCTGGTAGCGTTCGGCATATTTATCGGCATAGGTATCCCCAAAATTGCGGCCCAGCCATTCCAGATACTCGATGGCTCCCAGCACGCCAGCAATACCCTCATGATTCAGCGTGCCAGTCTCGAACTTGCCCGGAGGCTCAGCCGGCGCTGGGCGAACTTTATAAGCCTGCAATTCATCCAGCAGAGCATAGCGCCCGTAGAGCACGCCCACATGTGGCCCAAAGAATTTATAAGCCGAACACACCAGAAAATCGCACCCCAGGTTCTGCACGTCTATTGGCCCGTGGGGGGCATATTGCACTGCATCCACATAGACCCAAGCTCCGGCGGCATGAGCCATCTCTACGATCTTTTTGACGGGGTTAATCGTGCCCAAGGCGTTAGAGGCGTAGCCTACTGCTACCAGGCGCGGTCTGCCCTCCAGAGCAGATTGCATCTGTTCCAGGTCGAGGGTGCCGTCTTCGGGATGAAAATCCACCCAGCGCACGCGGCAACCACGATCCTCGGCTGCCAGCACCCAGGGCGTGATGTTGGCATCGTGATCCAGGCGAGTGACCACAATCTCATCCCCTGGCTTCCACGTACGGGCGATGGAGCGGCTGATGTGCAGGGTCAAGGTAGTCATATTGGCCCCGAAGACGATCTCGTGGGGGCTGGCAGCGTTGAGAAAATCAGCCATGGCGCAATGTGCCTCTTCCAGGATGGCATCCGATTCGCGGCTGGTGGCAAAGGCGCCGCCGTGGTTGGCGTTATGCAGAGTCAGGTAAGAGAGCAGGCGGTCAATGGCCGGCTGGGCGATCTGGGTGCCGCCAGGGTTATCCAAGAAAATCAGCGGGCGGCGCAGGGCGGGGAATTGTTGGCGCACAAGATAAAGGTCCAGGCTCATCACTTCTCTCCGGGTTGTAGGATTTACCGCGCAAATTATACTGCCACAAGCGGCAATTTGCCTGTATACTGATAAAGGCAAATCTGCGCATGCAGGCTATTTTTACTTGTCCTGGAATCTGCTGCCCTACAGCCGACTGGTAAGCACTGCGTGCGGGTGCGGGGAAAGCAGACAGGGCTACAGGCCTTTATCACCCTGTTCAGATATTTTATGATATACTAGAGCCGTTTGTGATTTATATCACAATATGCCAATGGGAGTATACCATGAATGAAATTCGCATTGATGCATTGCTACCGGCCGAAATGGCCACGCGCGCCGAATATATTGGTGTACGCAAAGCCGAAATGCCTTTCATCACCATGTTCACGCTGGCCGTTCTGGCGGGGGCGTTTATTTCTCTGGGGGCTCTCTTTGCAACCACGGTAAGCGCAGGGTAACATCACCATCCAGGCATCAGACGGTTCGCAGACCTTTATAACCGCCCTACCCTATGGCGTGACACGGCTGCTGGCCGGCCTGGTGTTCAGCCTGGGCTTAATTTTGGTGGTGGTGGGAGGGGCTGAATTGTTCACCGGCAACAACCTCATCGTTATGGCTTGGGCAAGCGGCAAAGTGACCACCCGGGCGCTATTACGCAACTGGATCATCGTTTATATTGGCAATTTTGTCGGGGCATTCGGTACCGCCCTGCTCAATTTTTTCGCTCGCCAATATACCTTTGGCAAAGATGCGGTGGGCATCACCGCCCTCAACACCGCGGTGGCTAAGAGCAGCCTGGATTTTATCCAGGCCGTTGTGTTAGGGATTTTGTGCAATGCCCTGGTGTGCCTGGCGGTCTGGCTCACCTTTAGCGCCCGCTCTACCCTGGATAAAATTGCCTCGATCATTTTTCCCATCACAGCCTTCGTCGCGGCTGGCTTCGAGCACAGCGTTGCCAATATGTACTTTATCCCCTTTGGCTTGCTGATCAAGGACATCGATCCTCAATTCATCCAGCGGGTCGGGGAAAAGATTGGTCATTTAGAGAACCTTACCTGGCAAAATTTTTTCCTTAACAACTTGGTTCCAGTGACTATCGGCAACATCATCGGTGGAGCAGTGCTGGTCGCCGCGGTATATTGGTCTGTCTTCCTGCGTAGAAAAACATCCTGAGAGGCGAAACATGAAAGCATATATTTTGATCAAAATCCGCACGGGTGAAGTTAAGGAAGTCGTCAGACAACTGCGCAAGATCTCTGCCATAAAAAGCGCTGAAATGACCTTTGGCCCATACGACGCTATTGCGGTTGTCGAACAAAATGATATCCGAGAACTGGGACAGGTGCTGACTTCTGAAATCCAGCCCATCCCCGGCGTGGAAGAGACGCTTACTTGCCTGGCGGTGGACATTTGATCCATTGCGGACTTGACCAGGAAGAAGCCTCGCCCGCCAGTTATAAGCAACTCATCATCTGCCCCCATGGTGCCTCACCTCAACCCCTCATCAGGCAGGTGAGGCACAACATGACAAGAAATTGCCTCTTGACTCAGGGTCTTAAATCCTGTACACTATTAACGCGCGTTAGTAACGCGCGTTAATAAAAGGCTACCTTCTTATGCCTCCAGCAAGGCGTGTTACCAGCGAAGATGTCGCCAGGGTTGCGGGTGTCTCCCGTACCACAGTGTCCTTGGTGCTCAACGATGTCCAGGGGGTTAGTATCAGCCCAGCAACGCGCCAAAGAGTTTTAGAGGCAGCCCATGCCCTGGGCTATGTGCCCAACGCCACAGCTCAAGCCCTGGCGCGCCGTCGTACTCAGGCCATCGGGCTGGTGATGACCCGCAGCCCTCATCACATCGCTACCGACTCTTTCCTGCCTAAAATCATCGCCGGTCTGATTGAAGTCATTCATGCCCATAATCTGCGCCTGCTGATTGAATGGGTGGACGAAGCCCATCAGGCTCAAACCTACTATGAACTGGCGCGGGCTAAGCGGATTGACGGCCTGATCCTGACCACCCCCCGCTTGAACGATGCTGCCCTGCGCGAATTAGAGCAATCTGGCCTACCCACGGTCTTGATGGGCAATGTGCCCGGCTCGAACCTGTGTTCAGTGGATGTGGACAACCGCGCCGCAGCCGAAAAGGCTGTGCGCTATTTGATTGAACTCGGACATCGCCGCATTGCCTGCATCACCAATGCGCCTCTGGCATACACCGCCGCGCCCGAAAGGTTACAGGGTTATCTGGACGCTCTGCGCAGTGCCGCGATCGAAGTTGATCAGGACTTGATCCGCTTCGGGGATTTCGATCCTCAAAGTGGCTATGCACAAATGCAATCCCTCCTGGCCTTGGGGAAACGCTTTAGCGCGGCGTTTATTGCCAGTGACAACGTTGCCATTGGCGCCAAAGCCGCTATTCGCGAGGCTGGCTTGCGTGTGCCAGATGACATTTCTCTGATGGGCTTCGACGACATCCCTTGGGCGCAATATTCAGATCCACCCTTGACCACCGTGCGATTGCCGGCCCTGGAACTGGCAAAGAGCGCCGGTGAACTTCTGCTCAAGATAATGCAGGGCTCAACCCAGGTAGAGAAGAAAATCCTGGATGTCGAATTGGTTGTGCGTAAATCGTGTTCCAAGGTTGAAGCATGAGAGGAGGTGATGCCCAGAGGTCAAGACCGTGCTATCCCCCAACCCCATTGGTAAACCCTAAAGCCAATTTGTTAAATACGAGAGGAGAACTATGAACACTAAGCGCAAGTTATGGATTTTGGTCAGCCTGTTGCTGCTGACCGCCATGCTGCTCAGCGCCTGTCGCCCCGCCGCTACGCCAACGCCGGAGCAGCCCATGGCAACCGAGGCGCCCACACAGCCGGTAGCCACCGAAGCGCCAACTCAGCCAGCCGCGACTGAGGCACCAACCCAACCCCCTGCGACTGAGGCACCAACCCAACCCCCGGTCAGCCTACCACCTGCGGGCCCGGAACTGGCGGACGCCTACGCGGGCAAATTCAAGGGCACCGTGGTCACCATGGCTGGGCCCTTCACCGATGCCGACGCGGTGAAATTCGATAACTCGGTCGTCCCCTTCGAACAGGCCACGGGTATTGACATCCAATACTCCGGCTCAAAAGAGTTCGAGGCGGCCATCCGCATCCAGGTGGAAGGCGGTAATGCCCCTGACATCGTAGACTTCCCCCAGCCCGGCCTGCTGAGCACTTTTGTATCCCAGGGCAGGGTGATTGACCTGAATACGGTGATCAACCCGGATTGGCTGAAGCAGAACTACATTCAGTCCTGGCTGGATATGGCCACCATGGAAAGCCCGAGTGGCACCATCATGGCCGGCGTCTGGGCGCGGGCCAACGGCAAGTCTCTGGTTTGGTACCCGAAGAAGGAATTTGATGCCGCGGGTTACCAGATTCCCCAAACCTGGGATGAACTGATGGCACTCACCGAGCAAATTGCTCAAGATGGCGACACCGCCTGGTGCATCGGCATCGAGTCCGGCGCAGCCACGGGCTGGCCCATGACCGACTGGATCGAAGATGTCATGCTGCGCACCACCTCGCTGGAAAATTATGACAAGTGGGTCAAGGGTGAATTGCCCTTCGATTCGCCCGAAGCGCGCAACGCGATCAAATACGTCACCGATATCTGGTTCAACGACAAGTATGTCTATGGCGGGCGCAAAGCCATCCCCACCATCTTCTTCGGCGATGCCCCCAAACCTATGTTTGAGGCGCCTCCCAAGTGCTGGCTGCACCGCCAGGGTAACTTCATCACCACCTTCTTCCCCGAAGGGTTGCAACCCGGCGTAGATTACGACTTCTTCTACCTGCCGCCGATTGACCCGCAGTATGGCAAACCAGTGCTCGGTGCGGGCGATATTTACGCCATGTTCAACGATCGCCCAGAGGTGCGGGCGGTGATCCAGTACTTCTCCACAGGCGAATCGCTCAAGGGTTGGGTGGAGGCTGGCGGCGCCATCTCCCCACACAACGATTCCAGCCTGGATTGGTATGGCGATCCGGTCACCCGCAAGGTGGCTGAGATCATCAAGAATGCCACGGCCTTCCGCTTCGACGGCTCAGACCTGATGCCTGGCGCAGTCGGCGCGGGCTCCTTCTGGAAGTCCATGACCGACTACGTCAGCGGCTCGATTGATCTCGACACAGCCTTGAAGCAGATTGATGCCTCCTGGCCTAAATAAGATCGGTTTATAATGGGACTTCGGAAGCACCCGCTTTTGGGGCTTTCGAAGTCCCTCTTTATTGGCCCTTTTGTTGACAAGGAGGCGGCGAAATGCAGGCTTCACTCCGACCCAAAACGTTTGACCCTATCGCATGGTTAACCGCTGGGGTGGGGCGGATTCTGGTTTCACT
>JBBILY010000073.1:0-14230 GCA_037444705.1 Chloroflexota bacterium
AAGTCACTCCAGGGGAGGTAAATCTAGAATCCATAGATTATCCCGACTTTCCCTTTGATCACTCTGCCATCGAGGACACAGTAGAACTCTATCTGAAAGAGATGTCCCAAGTGCCGCTGCTCAACGTCGAAGAGGAAGTGGCACTAGCACAACGAATAGAACGAGGGCGGCAGGCGCAGAACGAACTGGCGCGGGCAAAGAGCAGACCCCCCGCAAGAAAGCGTCAAGAATTAGAAAACCTGATCAACGATGGGCGCATAGCCCGCGAGCACTTAATCAAAGCCAATACCCGATTGGTGGTCAGCATTGCCAAGAAATATGTCGGTAGAGGCGTCCCGTTCCTGGATTTAATTCAGGAGGGCAATCTGGGATTGATGAAAGCCGTGGAGAAATTTGACCATCGCCGTGGTTATCGCTTCTCAACCTATGCCACCTGGTGGATTCGCCAGACCATCACGCGCGCCATCGCCGACCAGGGACGCACTATTCGCCTGCCTGTCCATATGAACGACCGTATCCGACAACTCTACCGCGCCACTCACGACCTGGAACAAGCCTTCGGCAGACCCCCTACCATTGAGGAACTGGCTGCCCGGTTAAACTTAAGCGTTAAAAAAGTCCAATGGATGCAACAGGTCTCCTGGATCCCGCTATCGCTCGAAAACCCGATCAATGACGATGATGATACGGAAATGGGGTTCTATATAGAAGATATCAGCGCCCCAAACCCCTTCCAGTTGGTTTTACAACACATGTTGCACGAGCGAATTGAAGAGGTGTTATCCACCCTGACTCCACGCGAGGCGCGCGTTCTACGCTTGCGTTTTGGCCTGGATGACAATCACCCCTATACCCTGGAGGAAGTCGGGGCAAAGTTTGGCCTCACGCGTGAGCGCATTCGCCAAATCGAAGTCAAGGCTCTACGCCGCTTGCGCCAGCCGCGCTTCGCACGCCGCCTGCGCGATTATCTCTAACGCTGCGGGAAATCTCTATATATCGAGATTGGTGGCTCTAAAGATCAGCCTCGACTAGCCTTTATACTCAGGAGAATAAACGAAACGGGTTGCGGGGAAAACATATTCCCGCAACCCGTTCACATTGCTGAGTTCAACCTCACGGCACCGGAGTAGTTGAGAGGATAGGATTAGCGTTATTGGTGTAAAAGGCTGAAGGTAAGGGACACGCAACCCCATCCCCATAAACACAGGCGTTATAGGTCAACCACCAATTAGGCGGGAAGATGATGCTCTCTGGTGGACCAGGCTGGTAAACCAGGGTTGTATAGACACTCCAGATTTTATACCTCTCCCCGGGCCATTTCCAGTTAAGTTCGGGAGAAGTGAGCATCTTGAAGTCGCCGCGATGGACAAAGCCGTTCCAATTCAAGATGTGCAGGTAGGGATCGAAGAACAACCCTGTACCATGGGCAGCAGCATAGTCATACTTGGTGGGATCGAAAGCAATTGGGCTGGCGAATTCGATGCTCAGCACCGCCCTCTGTTGTGGCGGGGCGAAAGCCTGTCCTTCGATGACATTCGCCATTCCTGGCAAAACATCTTTCGTGTGGGCAAAGATCAAATAATCATTCACCTGGGAAGCGCTAAATGGCCTCTGAACGGCGCTGAGCACATTATCATTTTGATCGTAAATGGTGAGGCTTGCGACCCCATTGGCGGTGAATGTATTGGCTGGGATGAGGATATGAAAGGCGTGGTCATACTTTGCACCGCGCGCCTTTGGATCGATCTGGAAATCAATTCGGGTTAAGTTACAATCGGCGGCCGGGTCATAGGTCATCCGACCAATGATTTCAGCCACCCAGTCGTTGTAATCATAATCAGACTCCGTCGGCAAATCCTCGTAGCCCACAGTAACCTGCCAATCAGCCTGGAAGGCACATTCTACTGCCCCACCACTGGAGGCAAATGGAAAGTAGAGCCGATAAAGCGATCGCGGGGTGATAGTTACTGTGGCGTCGTCCGAGGCGCTGACCGTATTGCCCTCGTCATCGCTGCCGCTGGCCGTGACCACGTCCATCTCGCTATCCCCGGCCTCCCCGCTCACCTGCGCTGAGAAAGAGCAGGTGTAACTGCCACCCGGCGGGATGGTCTGAGGCACGTCGCAGGTGCCTCTGCCGTCCAGGTCGCCGTAGACGCTGTCCACCAGGGAGGTGAGGGTCAGCGGGTCGCTGGTCACGCTGTTGTTCTGCACCGTCACGGTGAAGGTCACCAGTCCCCCAGGCTCGGGCAGGGATGACGGCTCGGCGCTCTTAACTACGGCGATCTGGGGATGAACATCCTTTATGATCACGGTAGCGCTTCCGGTGGCGCTAACTGGGTTGCCGAATTCATCACACCCCTCTGCGATTACGGTATCGGTCTCACTCACGCCAGCGTTTCCGGTAATGCTGGCCACAAAAGAACATTCGTACGTCCAGCCCGTTGGGATGACTTGGGGAAGGCTGCAAGAGCCAACCCCGTCCAGATCACCATAGACATCATCAACTAAAGAGGTGATCTCGACATAATGCTCACCATGGTTCGTGATCCGAATCGTGAAGGTCGCCTCACCTCCTGGTTCATACACATCGGTCACGGTTTTCTCGATCTGCAATCCCGCGCTTGTGTCACCCTGAGCGGTGACATCTCCTAAATTCAGCCAGGCAGCCAGAACTACGAGCACCAGAATAAAAACATACTTCTTCATACAGTTGCCCTCCTAGGATGATTCTGATTTTGATTGCAACATATGGGTTTACTTCTTCCCCTTCAAGAATTTATATAATGATGGCTTGCTTTATATACAAAAGAAAAAACCGGCCTATCTAGGCCGGTTTCGCTCCTGGCTCCCCATAGACCTTCCCTCAAAAGGGACAGCGACCAGTTCAGTCTATGGATCTACGCCTCCTAAATGAAACGCACTGAGATTACTAATTTTAAAGAACCCAACCAAGTTTATCTAATTATAATGGCATCTGCTTGTTTAAAGCAATGTTAAAAACTTACAATTTTTCCACAATGCTTCAGACTTGACAAAATATCATGCCAAGTTTAGACTTACACCATCCTATGAGTGACTGTGTTTTCTCTTACGATTTCATAGAAATGTTCATGATGATGTCCATGGATTGCCTTCTTCGCTCGCAGGCAGCTCAGGGAGAACTTGATTGATCTTGCATTGAGACAGATCCCCCACAGGCTGCCGCGAAAGGCAGCCTGTTGCTTTAGAAAACGTCTTTTGATATTTGACAGATGGAGGCACCTATGTCGCACACAATCCTGGTCGCAGTCGCCTGGCCTTATGCGAATTCCCTAATCCATGTGGGTAATTTGACAGGCTCGTACTTGCCCGCGGATATCTTCGCTCGTTATCAACGTCTGCAAGGTAACCGCGTGTTGATGGTCTCCGGTTCAGATGCTCACGGTACGCCTGTAACCGTGCGCGCTGACCAGGAGGGCACCACACCTTATCAGGTCTACCAGCGTTATCATTCGACTTTTCTGGAACTCTTCCAAAAACTCGGCCTGACATACGATCTCTTCACCAGCACCCACACCCAAAACCACTTTAAGGTCTCCCAAGCCATCTTCCTGGCTTTAAAGCAAAATGGCTATTTATACACCGAACGCCAACTCCAATGGTACGCGCCTACTCAGGGCAGGTTTCTGCCTGATCGCTACGTGGAAGGCACATGCTACATCTGTGGCTATGCCAATGCCCGCGCAGACCAGTGTGATCAGTGCGGAAATCTGCTCGAGGCCACTCAAATAATCAACCCCAGCTCGAAAATTGATGGCTCTACCCCAGAATTACGTAAGACTGAGCACTTTTACCTCGACTTGGGAAAACTCCAATCCGCCATTGTCGAATTCCTGCGCCAGCGTGAGAGTTACTGGCGACCCAATGTCTTGCGGCAATCTTTGGGACAAATCCTGGCTAACAAATTGCACGGCCGCGCCATCACCCGCGACCTGGATTGGGGCATCCCCGTGCCGGTGGAGGGCTGGGAGGGGAAATGTTTATATGTCTGGTTCGAAGCCGTGATCGGTTATCTCTCCGCCTCTATCGAATGGGCTCACATCACCCAGCAACCTGAAGCCTGGCATGACTGGTGGTATAACCCCGAAGCGCGCTCTTATTACTTCATTGGAAAAGATAATATCCCCTTCCATGCCATCATCTGGCCAGCCCAATTAATTGGAGCAGGAGAATGGTTTGGCAAAATTTTCGAAAGTCAGGCTGGCAAACGGCTCACTTTGCCATATGATGTCCCTGCCAATGAGTTCATGAACCTGGAGGGGCAAAAAATCTCCGGCAGCCGCAACTGGGCGGTTTGGGGGCTGGATTTTCTCAGTCGCTATGATCCGGATCCATTGCGCTATTATCTAACGGTCAACATGCCGGAGAGCAAAGACACCGATTGGAACTGGCAAGACTTCCTCAATCGCAACAACAATGAATTAGTGGCCACCTGGGGAAATCTAGCCAATCGCGTCCTGTCTTTCGCTTACAAACACTGGGATGGTCGCGTCCCGCAACCCGGTGAATTACGTGCCGCCGACCGTGAAATCCTGGCCACCGTCGAGGCAGGTTTTGCCACGGTTGGAGAACACTTGAACGCGGTGCGGCTGCGCGCCGCTCTCGCCGAGGCCATGCGCCTCGCCTCTGAGGTCAACAAATACCTGGATCAGGTTGCCCCCTGGTTTGAGATCAAAGACAATAAAGATGCTGCAGCCACCTCGGTTTATACTGCCCTGCGCGCCATCGATTCGCTCAAAATCTTGCTATCTCCCTTCCTACCTTTCACCAGTGAGCGCTTGCATCAATATCTGGGTTATCAGCAACCCCTCTTTGGCGAGCAAATCACCGAAACCTACAGCGACTCTGTCGGGGAACATACCGTATTGCGTTATCTGCCTCACACAGCCAGTGGTCGCTGGCAGCCAAGTCAACTCCCCCCTGGGCAGAGGCTGAGACCGCCAGAACCTCTCTTCCGGAAACTGGACGAGAGTATCCTGGATGAAGAAAGAAGGCGCCTGGGCCAACCACCCCAAGCAGGGTGATGCCTGAGATTTACCCGTGCTCACCCATATGGATAGCCCTTATGGCGGGATTCTCGCTCAGGTAGTCCCACAAAATCTTCAGGGCAGCCTGAGCCGATTGTTCCTTCACTGTTAGCCGATCTCCTGACCAGATAAATTTATGCGCCTCTTCGCCCATATCAGACGCCAGGCCAATCCAGGTCAGGCCGACCGGCTTTTCCGCCGTGCCCCCACCCGGGCCGGCGATGCCACTGATGGCCACCCCAATGTCGGCGGCAAGGGCCTGACGCACCCCTCGCGCCATCTCTATTACTATTTCCCGACTAACAGCCCCATACTTCTCCAGGGTTTCCCAACGCACGCCCAGCAAACGAACTTTGGCTTCATAGGCATAGGCGATGATACCCCCGACAAAATAGGTGGAAGATCCAGGCACATTGGTGATGCGATGTCCAAGCAGACCTCCGGTGCATGATTCTGCCACCGCCAGGCGCAACCCCCGCTCCCGCAACAATTTACCTATGACAACTTCCAATGCCTCATCATTCATACTGTTATTATAATGGGTAGAATGGCTAAACATTTTGGAACAAACCTCTCCGCCACCCTTGCTGATGTCATAAGCACGGCACGCGGGAGGAGACTTCCCGTTGTGTTAAAATTAAACCGCTTATGGAAATCCCGGAAAAAATCCAAAGCATCCTGAATACACTTCCCTCCAGGCCCGGCTGCTATCTGATGAAGGACGCCGCCAATAAAGTGATTTACGTGGGCAAGGCCATTAACCTGCGCAACCGCGTTCGCTCTTACTTTCATGGCGGCTCTCAAAATCACCCCCGGATTCAGCAGATGGTGCGCAAAATCGCCGACATCGAATGGATCGTGGTCGATTCCGAACTGGAAGCCCTGATCCTGGAGATGAATTTAATCAAAAAACATCGCCCGCACTACAATGTGCGCCTGAAAGATGACAAACGCTATCCGTACATCAAGGTGCATTGGGCGGAGGCATTCCCTAAAGTGACGGTTACCCGTCAGATGGTGCAGGATGGCTCACGTTATTTTGGCCCTTACACCAGCGTGTGGGCTGTGCACCAAACCCTGGACCTACTGCGACGCATTTTCCCATACCTGACTTGCGATCGCCCTATCACTGGAAAAGACGAGCGCGCCTGCCTGTATTACGACATTAAACTGTGCAGCGCCCCTTGCATTGGCGCTGTGGATCAAGCCACCTACCGCCACATGATCGAGGATTTATGCCAATTCCTGACAGGCCGCACAGAACCCATTGTCTCGCGCTTGCAAGCCGAGATGGAGCGCGCGGCAGAAGAACTACGTTTTGAACAAGCGGCCCAGATTCGCGACCAATTGCGCGCTATTGAAAATGTAGTTGCCCGCCAGAAGGTTATCTCCCAGGATTATGTAGATTCAGACGTCATCGCCATGGCTCGCTCCAATAATGAGGCCTGCGTCCAGGTCTTCTTTATTCGTGGTGGCAAATTGATCGGCCGCGAGTATTTCTTATTGGAAGGCACTGAAGACGCACCCGACAGCAGCGTCCTGGCCGAGTTCATTAAACAGTTTTACGACCAGTCGCCGGCAGTCCCACCTCAGGTATTGCTCCCCCACGAAGTGGAAGAAGCCCAAATCATTCGCCAGTGGTTGAACCAGAAAGCCAGCGGCAATAAAGTCGAGATCGTCATTCCGCGCCAGGGGCAACAACAGGAATTGATCCAGATGGCCACCCAAAATGCGGCTGAGACTCTAACCGCTCTTCAAGCCCAATGGCAGGCAGATCGCTATCGCCAGGAACAGGCCTTGGCTGAACTCCAGCAAGCGCTTAACCTCCCAACCCCGCTGAACCGCATCGAGTGTTACGACATCTCCAACACCCAGGGAACCGCCGCCGTGGGCAGTATGGTGGTCTTCGAGCAAGGCGTGCCCAAAAAGAAATTTTACCGCCACTTCAATATTCGCACCGTCAGCGGACCCGACGATTTCGCCAGCATGGAAGAGGTGCTTACCCGGCGCTTCAACCGCTGGCTGGCTGCGCAGGAAGTCAGCGAGACCCCAGGTAAAAAAATAGACGCGGCCTTTGCCCTTTTGCCAGACCTGATCCTCATAGACGGCGGCAAAGGGCAACTAGGGCGGGCCGTAACCGTTTTGGAGCGCTTCGGCTTGGTGGGGAAAATCCCCGTAGCCGGGTTGGCTAAACAGAACGAAGAAATATTCCTGCCTGGCCGTTCCGAACCCTTATTGTTGCCGCGCCAGTCTCAGGGCTTATTCCTGATTCAGCGCATCCGCGATGAGGCGCATCGCTTTGCCATCACCTCTCACCGCAAACTGCGCACGAAGAAAGGATTGGCGTCGCGCCTGGATGCTATCCCTGGCATTGGCCCAGCCCACCGTAAATCACTATTGAAACACTTCGGTTCAATCCAGGATATCCAAGATGCATCCCTGGAAGAACTGGCTGCAGTGCCAGGCATCTCGAAAAAACTCGCTCAGGTCATTAAGGAACATTTGAATTAAACACAATTTCCAGGAGGCCGAATGGCTCAGAGACAGAAAACCCCCAGCAAACGCGAACAGCGGCGATTGCGCACGCAACAGATTTTATTCACCATTATCGCCGTGATCCTGATCTTATCCTGGATAATCACCCTGGTATCGAAATAGACATGTATATCCCCCAAGCGCAATGCAGACCTCCCTCAGACAGCCTGCGCTTCGGGTAACAAGCCATCACCCAGGCTACTCCAGTAGGCTTTGGATAGTCTGAGTAAAACTTTGCACAGAAAAGGGCTTCTGCAACCAGTGGACATTGCCCTTTTCCAGCAATTCCTGATTTTCGCCCTCCAAGGGATGCCCGGTGACAAACAGGATTTTGATCCCCGGCCAGCGCTCACACAGGATTTGATACAGGCTCACTCCCCCCATCTTTGGCATAACCAAATCGCTGATAACTAAGTCAACCCCACCTGACCTGGTTTCCAGTTGCTCAATAGCCTCCGAGCCGTTAGCCGCAGTCACAACTTGATAGTTGTAGGTTTCCAGCAGGGCTTGCAGGGCCTCCCGTGTCGCCAGATCATCCTCAACCACCATGACCGTCTTCCCAACACCGTCCACTTGAGGTCTCCCTTCCAGGCTGATCTCAGGTGCTGGAGGTTGGTTCAAGGCCGGTAAATATAAAGTGAAAGTTGTGCCCTTCCCAACCCGACTCTCCACATCAATAAAACCATTATGTTGCCGGATGATGCCATATACCTGAGCCAGCCCCAGCCCGGTGCCCTGCCCCACGGGCTTGGTGGTGAAGAACGGCTCGAAGAGATGAGGCATGTGCTCTGGCGGGATGCCGACACCACTATCGCTGACCCGAATGCGAATCCACTCCCCCGGCGGCATATCTGAGATGGGAGAAGGCATACCGGGCTTGAGATGATAACGACTGAGTTCAAATTGCAATAAACCACCTTGCGGCATGGCATCTCGAGCGTTGAGGGCCAGGTTCATCAGTGCCTGCTGCAAGCGGGCAGGATCAGCCTGAACCAAATAACTGCCGGCTTGATAGGATAATTCGATTTGCACTGTCTCAGGCATCACCCGCCCGAGCATCTTATCCAGTTCCTTGATAAAGGGCAATAGATCGAGGGCACTTTGTTCCATAACTGAGCGACGGCTGAAATCCAGAATCTGGCGGATCAGACTGGCGGCGCGGTTCACCTGCTGCTGAATGGTGGACAGCCTCTCCTTGCTCTGAGGCGGCAAGGCCGGGTCTTCAGCGATTAGATCGGTATACACCATGATCGCCGCCATAATATTGTTGAAATCATGGGCTATGCCCGCCGCCAGTTGTCCCACAGTAGCCAGGCGTTCCTGCATTTGAATGCGGGACTGAACCTCACGCTCGAGGGTGATCTCACGCAAGGTTAACAACCATTGCAGGTTTTCTTTTCCAATGGAGCGGGCTTGCACCTCAAAGATGCGCCTGGGAGGCCCATCCAGGACGATTTCAAGCGGAACCAGGTCGCCCTGATGAGCGCTCAACTCAGCGATAGGCCGATTTCCCAAATGGGTCAACTGCCCCTGCTTAAATTCCGGGTTTAATGCCGACAGGATAGCTCTCCCTTGCGGGTTTGCCACCAGCAGACGATAATCTTCATCCAGCAATAACACGCCCACGGGCAAATGCTCTACTAATCCTTCCAGGCGCTTCTGTTCCGCGGCACGCATGGCCGATAGCCGTTGAATGGCGGCCGAGGCTTGATTAGCAAAAGTTTCGAGGAGGCGTCCTTGAACGTCGCTGAAGGCGTTACTGACTTCGCACCCTGCAATTAACAATCCCACCACTTCCCCCTGGATTTTAATCGGGGTAGAGATGAGCGATTCCACTCGCGCCAGGGGCGCCCCAGAGACATGAAAGGGTTCCGATGAGGTAGCCTCAATGGAGAGATTCTCGAGGGCGGCGGAAAACAGACCTATTTTTTCTAATTCGCTCAGCCAATAGAGACGTAAAGCCTTAACCGCCGTGGCGGTGAGCGGTTTGCTGGTCTCCACGAAAAGCAGGCGATAACCTTCCATAAAAAGGCCACCCACCACCAGATCGCTCCGGATGGCCTTACGCAAATGGCTCAATAACAAACGCAGGAGTTCTTCATAAGACAGGGTGTAACCGATTTTCTGGCTCAATTCATACAATTCGACCAGTTCTGCGGTTCGTCTGGCAACGATCTGCTCCAGCGCCTCGGCGTGGTGGCGCACGCGCTCGAACAGGACCGCGTTTTCCACTGCGATCGAAATCTGCCCGGCCAGAACTTCCAGCAGCCTCTTGTCCTGTAACGACAACTGGTCTGGGCGCTGGGTTTCGATGTTGATCACCCCGACCACAACCTTCCCATGAAAAATGGGCACAGCCAGTTCGGACACCGTGTGAGGGAGCAGGGCCATATAGTCAGGGTCTTGCCTCACATCCAGGATCAAGGCCGCCTGACCAGTGCGAGCCACGCGGCCCACGATTCCCTGATTTAGAGGGATGCTATCTTTAATCAACGGCACTCCAAAAGCGGCACGCTGATGCAATGTCTCGCCTTCAATCAGGAATATCTCCACATGAGGGTAACCCAAACGCTCACCTAACTGCGCCGCCACCTCGTTTAGCAATTCTTGGAGTTCATGGCGTTGATTGAAGGTTTGGGCAAGGGTTTGGATCAAGGTGATCTCAGCCAGGCGGCGTTGTGCTTCCTGATAGCGAGCCGCATTGCTTAAAGCCAACCCCACTTCGTGACAGATGGCCTGTAACAGGGTCAGATGGTCCTGAGTAAATGCGCCCGGCTGGATGTGCATGACCGAGAAAACGCCCAATAAGCGCTCATCCGACATGATCGGTGCGCTGATCGCGGCGCGCACGTCATCATCTATATGGGGAACATGCACCCACCGTTCATCCTGACTTACATCACCGATATACGCCGCTTGACGGTGTAATGCTACCCACCCGGCCAAGCCTTGCCCAGGGCGCAGGATATATTGCCGATTCAACTCATCCACTGAAGCTTCTGGGCGACCATATAGGGCACGCAATATCAAACGATCTTCGCCGGGGTCATACAAAAAAGCCTGACCAACCAAACCGTTTAACCAGTGGCAGGTCAGGGTAATCGCCCGCTCAAGGATCTCCTCAGGCTCTAAACTGGTAGTGAGCACCCGCCCGATCTCGTACAGCAAGCGTAAATGGCTTTTTTCCGTTGCAACCTGGGCATATAAACGCGCATTCTCAATAGCAATGGCCGCCTGATCAGCCAGCAGACGCAAGACTTGCAGTTCCGCCTCAGGGAAAATTCGTGGCCGTACATACGAGACATTCATCACCCCCACCACACGCAGGCCGATCTTTAACGGCAAGCCAATGATGGCTCCATTCCAATCAGGTGGTGTGCCCTCAAACAGGGGATGAGCCCGTATATCCGGCACGATGATCATCTCTCCGCTACGAGCAACGGTATAAGTCAAGCCATGAGGCCGAGGGGTTGCAATTTGAACACCACGCCGCCCATCTGCCCACAAGGAAGTGCCAAAGGTCAATTCCCCGCTATCGTCGTCGTAAAGAAAGATATGGCTGTTGAAAACCCCTGGCAGAAGGGACAAGACTGTGTTCAGGATTTCGTCCAGGACGTGCGGCAATTCTAGGCTGGAGGTCAGGCTCAGGCTGGCTTGGCGAACCGCCTCTAATATGGTCGCCCGCTCCTGAGCAATTTTATACAATCGAGCATTTTCGATGGCAACTGCAGCCTGATTAGCGAAGGCTTCTGCCAGGGATGCGTTATCTTGATGATAAACCCCTGGCAAATGATGATCCAGGGTGATGTAGCCGATGACCTCCCCACGTAAGACCAGGGGCACACCCATCCAGCCCCGAACATAGGTGGTGCCTAACCAGCGCTTAAAGCGTGGATCAACCTGGGCATCCTCGATGATAACCGGACGAGCGGTTGAACGAATTAATTCAAACAGAGCATCATTGCTATCAAACTCAGCCCCCAGGATCGTATCTTCATCCTCAAAACCACGCACCGCAACAATGCGCAAACGGCCTTCGTCCAATAAGAAAATTGAGGCGCTATCATAAGGGATGACCTCTTGCAGGTAGTCCAGGATGGCCGCTAAAACCTGCTCCAAATCCAGGGTTGAGGTCAGAACTGCCGCGGCATTGCGCAGCGTTTCTGCTTCCCTCAGCCGCTGACGAAGCAAGTCAAGTCCTCCCCGGTGCAACTGGGTATCCTCCACAGATTGGGCAGGGACTGGCTCCCTGCCACTGGGCGAAGCGCGGGACGGCATTTTACACCTGAGGCTTTGACCAAGTAGGAATCCCTCTCGGCCGAGCAGACTGTGCTGACTATCAGCCTGCGCTATTGATTATAGATGAATTTGATATAAAAATCCTTACGATTTTATTGGTCAACCAGGGTATGTCCTTAACATTGACCTTAATAAAAGGCGCAGGGGTTCTTCTCCCTGCGCCTGACAAGAACAAAGCACAAGCCTGGCCTAGAACAGGCCAACCACGCGCCCGGTCTCCAGGTCCAGGTCCACATCGTAGAATACCGGACGGGTGGGCAAACCCGGCATGGTGCGCATTTCTCCCAGAAGGGGGTAGAGGAAACCCGCCCCGACGGAAGCGCGGATGTCGCGAATGGGGATGCGGTATCCTTTAGGCACCCCCTTCCAATTTGGATCATGGCTCAGGCTGAGATGCGTCTTAGCCATACAAATTGGCAGTTTATCGAAGCCCAGGCGGGTGTAGAGTTCGATCTTTGCCTCAGCCTCTGGCAGGTAGTCTACCCCATCGGCACCGTAAACCTCACGGCAGATAATTTCGATCTTGTCTTTGATGGGGATATCCAATGGATAGAGGAACTTGAAGTTGCTGGGCTTCTCGGCAGCCTTAACCACCGCCTCGGCTAGTTTGATCGCCCCTTCCCCACCATGCATCCAATGCGTGCACACCACCGCATCCTCCGCGCCAGCCTCGAGCGCCGCCTCACGCACCAATTCAACCTCTTTCTCGGTGTCGGTGGCGAAAGAGTTAACCGCAACGACCACCGGAATCCCAAAGCGCAAGGCATTTTTAATGTGGTGTTGCATGTTAGGCAACCCAGCTTTGAGCAGTTCCAGATTTTCCTCGGTGTAGGCAGGGTCGAGCGGCCGTCCAGCCACCACTTTTGGACCACCCCCGTGCATCTTGAGCGCCCTTACGGTGGCGACAAGGACGACGACATTGGGGATTAACCCTGAGTAACGGCACTTGATATTGAAGAATTTCTCCATACCAATATCGGCCCCAAACCCGGATTCGGTGATGACGTAGTCCGCCAGTTTGAGGGCGATGCGATCGGCAATGATGGAACTGTTTCCGTGGGCAATATTGGCAAAGGGACCGGCGTGGACAAAGACCGGCGTGCCCTCCAAGGTTTGCATCAGATTTGGCTTAATAGCATCCTTCATCAAGACCGTCATCGCCCCAGCCACACCCAGGTCTTCAGCGGTGATCGGATCGCCTTTTTTGTTTGTGCCAATGACCATGCGTCCCAATCGCTCGCGCAGGTCAGCCAGATCAGTGGTCAGAGCCAGGATCGCCATCACTTCGCTGGCTACGGAAATGTCGAAGCCGGTGCGCCGCGTCATGCCCTTTTCTTCGGGTCCCAGGCCGATCATGATCTCGCGCAGAAAGCGATCGTTGGTATCCACGACGCGGCGAACGGTGATACTATTGGGGTCAATGTCCAGGCGAGCGAAACGGCTTTTTTCTTCGTCGGTGAGTTCATTGGGATCCGTTTTATCTATGCCCAGTTTCTTCAGACGGCGCAACATGGTGGGTGAGAACTTGCGATTCCCGTTCTTATCGGGTGGGCAGAGGGCATTAAAGAGTTTGAGATCGTCTGGCTGAGAAGCCTCATGGAAGATGCGGGCGTCAATGGCTGCCGCCAGAAGATTGTTGGCCGCGGTGACGGCGTGAATGTCGCCGGTCAGGTGCAGATTGAAGTCCTCCATGGGCACCACCTGGCTATAGCCTCCACCAGCAGCGCCGCCCTTGATCCCAAAGGTTGGGCCCTGGCTGGGCTGGCGGATGCAGGTGAAAACGCGCTTTCCCAGATGGGCGCCCAAAGCCTGACTCAAACCTACGGTGGTGGTGGTTTTGCCTTCACCCAGAGGCGTGGGGGTGATAGCTGTGACATCGACATAAATGCCGTCGGGAACGTCCTTCAGGCGCTCCAACGCTTCCAATTTCACCTTAGCGATATAATTGCCATGAAGTTCGATCTCCTCAGGCAACAGACCCACCTCATCGGCAATCTGGGTGATAGGTTTGAGTTCCGCCTCTTGAGCGATTTCAATATCGGAGGGGACAGGATAGCGCCTTTTTAATTTGGTGGGGGTAAAACGACGCAGGCCGGGAAAAGCTTTATTAGCGGACATATTGACTCCTTTGTTTTTATATTTCCACTCGTGTCTGTTTATCTATTGTGCCAGTTTTTAGATGTCAAATCAATAGACGCATATCATTTATGTCTGTGCCGAGTGTCACAATTAGAAAGCCATGGTGCATTCCTGGCGCACGGCCAGGATCGGTTGCGTAATCCCTTCAGCCACTTCAGCGGTGACATTGGGCAGATACAGATGGCGCAGGC
>JBBILY010000074.1:0-14106 GCA_037444705.1 Chloroflexota bacterium
CACCAGGGCGCGGCGAATGTCCAGACTATCGCGCATGGGCTCGTTACCCACCGGGCAAATATCCACGCAGGCGCCACAGGCAGTACAGGCCCACACCGCCTCAGGGGTGATGGCAAATTCTAATAAGGTCTGGCTGCTAGGTTCACCGTTAGCCACCCTGGCCCCCTCATGGTTCAAGAAATAACGTTTGTTGATCTCCAGGGCAGCGGGAGATAGCACCTTGCCCGTGTTATAAGCCGGACAAACCTCCTGACAGCGATAACACATGATGCAGGCATAGGCATCCATCAGTTGCTCCCAACCCAGGTCTTCCAGGCGGGTGGCGCCGAATTGCTCGATGCTCTCATCCTCAAAGTTCAAACGGCTCAATTCCCCGATCGAGCGGCGCGGCGGCTTGAGCAGAAAATTGAGCGGGGCGAAGAAGAGATGGATATGCTTGGAATACAAGAAGTAAGGGACAAAAGCCAGGATCGAACCTAGAGCCAACCAGAAGGCTGCGTGCTCGCCCACAATCAACCCCATTGGGCTAAGGCCAGCCCAGAGGGGTGCCACTGCCGAAGCAAACGGCTGCCAGGCATCCTGACCATGAGCGGCCAGGCGGATCGTCTCACCGATGAAGCGCGATCCAACATGGATCAATATAAAGGAAGCCACGATAGCCGAATCGCGACGGATGCCGGCACGGGCGCGAGGATGCAGAAGCACATCCTGGCGCGTGGTCAGCGTAGCTGGGCGCAGCACAAAACGGCGCAGAGCCAGGGCAATCATCCCCACCAACACGGCCACACTGAGCACATCCCCACCCAAACGATAGAGATCCCCTATCCTGCCGGGGATCTCAAAGCCTGGGATGTAACCTGCCAGGGTGTCGAAAACATTCACCAGCAGGTAGTAAAGAAACCCCCAGGCAACCAGGCCATGGAACAAACTGGGCCAGAAACGCAAACGGAAAACTGGTTGGAAAGTGATGGTCTTGATCAGCACATCTACCAGGCGCTGCCTGGCAACGCTCCAATCCACCCTGCCTTGCCCGCGCCGCAGGATGCGAACGATGCGCTCAACGGTGCGATAGGCAGCATAAAGGGAAGCGATGGCTGCAAGGATGAACAGGATTTTCTCCGGCAAGGTAAGCATGGATCCTCCACATGTTGGTTAGATGATGTAAGGAATCGCGTACGAACGCCTCTTAACCCCACTAGGTCCCGAAGATGATGATGTAAAATGTCAAACGCTATCTGCTGCAAGTCTGGTTGCATCTCCGCTTTGAGCACAGCCTTATTTTACTCTATTCCATCGAGATACTCCAATGCTGCGCCAATGGCCGGGTCTGTTTCCAGGGTTACTTCATCCCAATGAACAGGAATGCTGAGATCTGGCACAATGCCGCTCTGCTCCCAGTTCTCGTTTGGATGATTTAACGGACGAAAAGTCTCATGAGCGATCCAGGCGCGCGAGCCATCCTCAAAGTCGTACCCCCAGAGCAGTTCGATATTGCCCTCGGTTGTCTCACCGATGATATACGCGCGTCCAGCATCCCTAAGCACCCCGGAAAATATCTCCCCGAAACTCACCGTGGCAGGTCCAACCATCACAACCAACGGTACTTTGGATGAGCCGTTAATGTCTGAGCCAACGATATTAAAGGCCCGGCGGCGATCCTTCCGATCTACAAAATATCCCTGAGTGCCGTTGATGAAGAATCCGAGCACATGGCGCGCGACCTCATCTGCCCCACCCCCATTCTGACGGTTATCCAGGATCAAACCGTCCAGTGGCGCGCTGGCGGTCAGGTCTTTCAATGCTTTTTCAACCTGGTCATCCACCGTCTCGTCGGCAAAGGTAACCAGTAAAATATATCCCACGCCTTTCCCTCCAGGTGTCGTCAGTACGGTATAGGGCACGGGGACAGAGCCTGTGACGCGAGCCCGCCTGACATCTACCTGGCGCGGCCCCTGTCCAGGGGTCTGCACGGTCAAAGTGATGACAGTGTTTTCCGCACCGCGCAGCAGATTGCGGTGATAACCGTTTTCATCCACAAGCGGCTCGCCATTGACGGCCAAAATGCTATCATGGGGTTGCAAACCCGCCCTTTCAGCAGGACTATCAGGAAAAACCACCAAGATAGTCACCCGTTTACGTTCGGGCACTACGGTCGTCAACACCCCAATGCCTACATAATCGTTTTCTCCGGCAAACTCAGCGCTCTCGGCGGAGGCATCTTCCGGCCGCAAGAAGACGGAGTGATCATCCCCCAAGCGCCAGATCATCTCTTCCATGGCGGCGTAGAAATCGTCGTTCGTCAGGCCGGCTTTAATACGTTGGCGATACTCATCGCCCACGGCTTCCCAGTCCAAGCCATTGAAATCGGCGTAGAGGTACGTATCGCGCACCGTACGCCACAACTTTTCGAAGATGCGCAACTGCCTCGCCGACGGGGTTGGGACGAGGGTTGGCGTGGCCGTGGCAGTCGGGGTGGGTGGTATGTCGGTCGGGGTCGAGGTATAGGTGGGAAGCGGGGTGAAGGTCGGCAAGGCAGTGGGGAGGCTACTAATGGTGGACGTAAATTGTTGCAGCGACGGCGCCGCCGTTGGCAACCCCATGCCAGAAACCACCTGGCAAGCCAGGACAAAGAGTAAAAGCGGGGCTAACAATAAGGCTCGTTTAGGAGGGAACATGAGTCTCGCTTGTTTAAAGATTTGCCCTTAAATAAAACGGGGCGGCGCAGAGGGTTGCGCTACGCCCCACCCGCAGTATACAAACTGGGGTCTACCGGGGTCTTGCCGGAGGGGTCCCACACATAGACCCAATCCCCTTCCTGGGCCCAGTTATAAATCCAGTGTGCATCCCCCACAGAGAGGTTGACACAGCCGTGGGACTGAGGAAAGCCTAGATTGGCACGCCAGTATGCCCCATGCAGGGCGCGCGCCTGATCGAAATACATCGTCCAGGGCACATCCTCCAGATAATAGGCATCGGAACGGTCCACCTCAAATGAACCCTGCATCGGGGTAGTCTCCAGTTTTTTATAAATCTGGAATAAGCCAGGCCTGGTCCAAAATGGCTCCAGTCCGCTGGCGATCAGCGTGGCGAATACCAGCTGTTTATGATCATAGACCGCCAAGGTCTGCTCATACAGGTTCACCTCAATCCAACGCTCACCCGTAACGCCGGCAGGAGGTATGGGGTTGGGGATGACCCGCGCCACCACTTTACCGGGTAGCCATTCGTCTGGGCCGATCATATACCAGTCTTCTCCATTAACCGTTTCCACGGCATAGATTTGAACGATTTCGTGATTATTCAGCAGGCGGCCGCGGCCCTCATCCACTGGGGCGCCAGGGGCAGGCCGCGTCACCAACGGGCCATTGCTCAGGTAAGTCAGCACCCAGCCAAAGGGGCGATCGGGAGTGCGAGCGAAAGTCAACCCCTGGAAGAGCGGCACTGAGCCCAGGCGCACCACGTCATTGGCGGTCATCCAGGCACCCGGCTCTATCTGATAGAAGCGTTTACCCTCCACAACCACTTCATCTATATAAGAAATGTAACTGAAAACGGCATCAATGCGGCGGATGGCATTGCGTTTATTGCCCCTTAATGCATCCTCCAGGGAAGCATAGACCGGGGCATTAGGCTTGTTTACCAACCCATAACGCACGTTAACCAATGTCAGAGCGGGGTCGGGTCGCGAGGCAGGGAGCGGGGATTGAGGAAAGGCAAAACCTTTCTCAGCCAGATGATTTAGATAAAGCGAAGGGCCCAGGGGAGCGCAACCTGAGGCCCCATCCAGATACACCCCAGGCAGGCATAGCACACCCGCATCCCCGACGAAGCCAGGCCCCTCATCGGCCCTGGCCGCGGGGGCCAGGGACAGCCATAGGGACATCAGCAATATGCAGAGAATGACCCATTTTTTCTTTAAAGGAAACCTAATATGCATCAATACACCTGACCCGGCAAGGCGCTTAGGGCAAATACAATGCGCCTAAAATCGAAACGAACAAGGTTATACTGATATAACTATTGATGTTGAAGAAAGCCACATCCACGCGACTGAGGTCATTTGGGCGAACCAGGGCATGTTCCCAGGCCAGCAAGATGAGCACCACCATCAGGCCTACCCAATAGGGCCAACCCAAATGCATCAACCTGCCTAAGGCGATCAGCAACACGATGGTCAAGCCATGGGATATTGAGGACAAACGCAAGGCCAACGGCACACCGAAGCGCGCAGGTATGGAATACAGGCCATCCTGTTGATCGTAGCGGACATCCTGACAGGCATAGATTAAGTCAAAGCCACCAATCCATAAGGTGACCACAGCCAGGAGGATCCAGGCGGGCAGGTCTTCCCCGGTGAACAAAGAGCCACGCACTGCCGCCCAGGCGCCCATGGGTGCCAGGCCGTCGGTAAAGCCCAAAAGGAAGTGGGTGAGCCAGGTGAAGCGCTTGGTGAAGGAATAGCCAAACAGGAACAGGAAAGCCCCCGGGAGCAAGCGCAAAGGGAGAGGGCCTAACCGCCAAGCCGCCAGGGTGAGGATGAGCGCCGCCCCCAAGATCCCAAGCCAGGCGGTGCGCAGGGAAATTCTCCCGGTCACCAGAGGGCGATTAGCGGTGCGCGGGTTGTGGGCGTCAATTTCGCGGTCGGCAATGCGATTGAAGCCCATGGCCACCGTGCGCGCCGCCGCCATGGCGATCGTGATCCAGAAGAACTGATGCCAGGTAGGCCAGCCCCCTGCTGCCAATAACATGCCTAAATAGGCAAAGGGCAAAGCAAAGATCGTATGCTCGAACTTAATCAGTTCCAGGAAATCGCGCGCAGCCTTCATGGATAGTAATTATATCCAATAAAGGCCATTATTCAATTGGACTGCCATCCCTAAAATCGTAACGGCTCGTCCTGGCGACTTTCGGCATAAAAACCTATGCCACAGGCAGCCCAGCCCCAATTATTAGAGGCAGGTCAACTGTCGTCAGTTGACCTGCCAAGGCAGGGCGAGATGAGACTTCAGTCGCCATCACTCTCATGTATCGAGCCATGGCGATTGGAACTTACTGATGGATCACCGTGCGGCAAGCCAGCTCGTCGGTTGTGCCGTTCTTCAAGCACACCTGTAGATAGAGTTTATCCCTCAGTTCTCTAGGCAGAGAAAAACTGAGAGTGGTTTGGGTGTTTTTCTTAGCCCGCAGAATGCCCAGTTTGAACCAACCACCCACGCCAACGCCGGCATCGCGCACACGCACATAAAAAGCGCTTTTCTCCGCACTGGTCACAGTGATGGTCACCGTACTCCCAACGCTGCGCACCCCCATCTTCAAACGATCCGCTGCCGCAGCAGCCGTGGAGATGGCGCTGGTGGTGGGAATGCACAGCCTCTGCCCAACTTTCAGGTTATAGGGATAAGTCAGATTGTTGGCCTGGGCTATTTCGCGCCATTTGAGTTTATAAGTGTGGGCAATGGAGGCAGTGGTATCCCCGGCTTTAACGGTATGGTAACGGGCACAGGTCACCGCCAGAGCCGGCTGCGGCAAAGCGGCAAAAGCCCAGGTCAAAGCTAATGCCAGGCTGAGGAGGATATTGAGGATGATAGTCTTATGGGATTTCATCATGCGCTCCTTTCAGGCTCATATGCTCACCATTTTTCGTAACCCTTCAGCCGTGGCGCGGGATTTATCTGGCGCCACGGCGCTGGCCAAACGTTATCCGCAGGCCCAAACCTTCTATATTATAGTCGCATAACCTCCCCTATAGCCGCGTTGGTTATAGCCAGCCAGATTGAGGCTCGCTGCAATGAACTGGAGTTTTCAGATCCTTAATCCCCAGTTCTCCAGGAACTCACCTCGTCGTTTAAGGCGTAAAAACTTGGACAATTGGCTCCGCAGGCATAGGATGGACCGCTGTAGTTATTGAAGTCAAATACTTCCAGGTGATCGCAGTTAGAGTAGGTTTGCCCCGAAGCAAACCTGTTGTCGAGGTTGTCCCCAAGGTCGGCAACACCATAACTAATGGTCGGGGAGCAGGCGGAAGCACCGTAGTATTCCACCAACAGAGTTCTATAGTTTGTTCGGTCGTAGAACTTGGCGATCAGATAATTGGAGGCGAGAGAGACTCCATTAACTGAGTCAATAGGCCCCCATGCACAAACCGCTTCCGAGGCTCTGGAATATTGCTCACTAGCCCGAATCGGCTGCAACAAGATGACGCAACGATACACATACCCCTCACTAGGGCCAAGGATGATGCCGTTGACGGCTTCACCTTGATCGCTGTTCTCATCCTCGACAGACCATCTTTCCTCTCCGGCTTGAATAGGCGTCAATTCCACTACCTCAAAAGTCTTGTCATTGGGCCGGCATCCCTGATCTATGACTTTCGAAGCCTGTGAGCCCGGCTGAATTGGCTCCAGCATAATGACACGCATATACCCTGGAGCACATTCTGCGCTACCTGATTGAGGCGTTGACACCCGCCATATGACTATTCCCAACAGCCCTCCTCCTAGGAGCAGGGCACTGCTCATTAAAGCCAACATTTTTAACATTTCAACCTCCTGAAATAGTTTAGTTTGGTTATTAAACCTATTTCAGGATAGCAGTTTCGTGGTTAAGTGGTCGTTAAATCTAACTCTCGATAGCCATTTCCCTTGAAACTGGCAACCATATCGTAAATGTGCTCCCTATCCCAGGAGTACTCTCGACCTGAATGTGGCCTTCGTGCAGTTGTACAATATGGGCAGTGATAGATAAACCTAGCCCTGAGCTACCTTGATGCCGGGAACGAGAGCGATCACCACGGTAAAAACGCTCGAACACATGGGGGAGTTCATTGGGTGGGATGCCTATACCGGTATCCTTAACCTGGATCGCGATTCTATTACTCTCAAGACGCGCCGACACCGCCACTGAACCGCCTGAACGATTATAGCGGATACCATTCTCTATCAGATTACTTATCGCCCGTGCCAGTAATGGTCCATCCGCTAGTACGGTCACTTCACCGGTAGTTTGGAGGGTGAGGAGAACTTTCTGGTCTTGGGCTAGCGGCACAAGTTCCTGCACCACTTCAGTTAAGAGCACTTCCAAACTGATTGGTTCCCTGCTAATCTCCTTTTCACCTTTTGCCATGAGTAATAGGTCTTCCACAATTTTTTCTAATCTACTTAATGCCCGATCTAGAGCAGCGCTCATCTCTCGATAGTCTGAGAGCGTGGCATCAGGATCCTGCCGTATTACTTCAAGGTTAGCCCTTAGTGTAGCCAAAGGGGTACGCAATTCATGTGCTGCATTGGCCACGAACTCTACCTGTTGTTCGAAGGCTCTTTCTAGCCGTTCCAGCATTTTGTCAAAAGCATTAGCCAATTCCTTCACTTCATCCGCTGGGCCTTCAAATCCCAAGCGTTGATTGAGGGTTTCGGCTTGTACTTGGCGAATCATGCTACTGAGACGCTGGAGGGGGCGTAAGGCTTGCTTAGATATCCAATAAGCGCCCATTGATCCTAATACGATGAAAATCCCCACCCCAATCAAGGAAATGAAGCGCACCTCTCGGATGGTAACCTCTTGAATCTGCTCCATCTTTGAGGCACTTCCAAAGCTAGAAGGAGAGGGAGAAACCTGCATTGGTGGATATGTGGTAACCCCACCTGAAGATTCGAGAGGAGATTGGGTTGGCACCAGGATAATGCTAATAGCCTCGGGAACACGGGAGGCCGTGAGAACATTGGTAAGTATTGTCAAACCAATACTCAAAACAAGCAATAGGCTGGTTGTCCAAAGCGTCAATCGCCAATGTAAAGTTAGTGACCTAGTCAGACGATGATTCACCCGCAACATTCGTTTCATCCAAAAGATATCCCGATACAACGAAACGATATCCCTGCCCCGTTAGGGTTTCAATGTATCGAGAATGCTCTGCAAAATCGCCCAATTTGCGGCGGAGAGAATGAATATGGACGCGTACACTGCTGGTAAATAAGTTGATCTCTTCACCCCAGACGTGTTCAATGATCTCTTCTTGGCTGATTACTTCTCCGGGATGGCGCATTAAGTATTCCAGAATAGCCATTTCTTTAGAGGTCAGTTCTAACCGTCGTTTCCCTTGCCAAACCGTACGACTGGCGGGGTCGAGCTTTAAATCCCCCCTCTGTAATATAGGTTCGCGTACTCGGAGATCACGCCTCAATAGGGCTCTAATGCGGGCAAAAAGCTCCTCGAAGTGAAACGGTTTCACCAGGTAATCATCAGCACCAAGGTCTAAACCGCTGACCTTGTCCTCAAGGCGACTGCGCGCAGTTAATATCATTATAAGCAGTTCGGGCTTCCGAGCGCGCAATCGTTGACACACTTCCAACCCATCCATCTCTGGCAAGTTGAGATCCAGGATTACCAAGTCATATTCGTTGACCTCTCCCAATTCCCAGCCCTGCTCTCCATTCAAAGCAATATCTACAGCATAGCCTTGTTGGCGTAATCCACGTCTCAAGGCATTAGCCAGATCAAGTTCGTCTTCAACAATTAGAATCTTCATTCAAATCTCACCAAGCGGTAGACAGGTCGTGAGGGGTAGGAATGGAGCCAGTTGGACTCAACGCACAAATTGCCAGCGACAGAGATGTCTCTCCAGCCAGTCCACTGTAAAGTATAACCCCAAACCCAAGAGACTCATTGCCACCACACCCGCGTACATGGCCGGATAGTCGAACAGGGTGCTGCTACTATAATAGATATAGTAACCCAATCCCTTCTGGGTGGCGTATAGCTCGGTAATATACAACACCGCCACTGCAGTGCCCACCGACTGCCTCAAAGCAGTCAGGATAGCGGGCAGGCTGGCAGGCACATAAACGAAGCGAAACAATGCGCGCCTTCCCGCTCCAAGGCTGCGCACGCTTTGGATCAACTCAGGGCGCAGCGCCGCAGCCTGGTCACGCACCAAGACCAGTATCTGGAAAAATAGGATCAGGAAGATAGTGAAGATCTTTGAAACATCCCCCAAGCCTAAAAAGAGCAGGATAATGGGGACAAAGACCACCTTAGGTATCGGGTAAATCAGATAGACCAGGGGAGAGAAGAGACTATTCAGGCGCTTTGACTGCCCCAATATTAACCCGGCGGGGGCAGCCAGAGATATTGCCAGCAGTGTGCTGGCGACCACGCGCCACAGGCTGGCCAGGAAGTGTCCCCACAATTCCCCACGTAGGCCGCTCAGAAATGTGCGCCCAACCACCAGAGGTGTGGGCAGAATAGGCTGGCGCACCAGCACCGCCGCCCCCTGCCACAGGAAGAGTAAAGCTATGACAGCCAAAATCAAGTCTCTGCGCTTCATGCTCGCGTCAACTCTCAAGACCAGAATTTGCCTCGTTGGGGATGAAAAGCCTCATCAATTTTGTGGCTGTGGCGTCTCCATACGAGCGCGCAAATGACGGCACATCTCAAGGTACTCATGTGTCTCGCGATAGCCGGGAAGACCTGCCTGAGGGTTATCCACCACCACAGATGTCGTGTTTGGGGGCAGACCCAGAAGCAAGATTTTCCGTCCTAAAACAGCCGCTTCCTCGATGGCATGCGTGACGATGATCAGCGTCAGGTTATGCTCGCTTTGCAGTTCTAGGATCAGGTTCTGCAAATCCTCACGTGTAGGCGCATCCAACGAAGAGAACGGCTCATCCATCAAGAGCAAGTCCGGCTTTAACACCAGGGTGCGGGCGATCGCTGTACGTTGACGTTGGCCACCGGAGATCTGGCTGGGATAATGATCGGCTACTGCAATCAACCCCAGGCGCTCCAACCATTGATCCACATCTTCGGTCGGGATGTAATCCTGAGGAACATGTTTTCCGTCCGGGCCATAAAAACTGCGGATGCGCAAACCCAATTCAACATTTTGACGCACCGTAGCCCAGGGCAACAGGCCATAATCCTGGAGGATCAATCCCGTATGGGGGCGGGGGCGGGTGAGGGGTTGCCCATCTATCAGCACCCGCCCCGAAACGGGGAAAAGTAACCCCGCCAGCAGATACAAGAGCGTCGTCTTGCCACAGCCAGAAGGGCCCAACACCGCCCAAGCCTCGCCCCGCGCCACCCGCCAGTGATAGTCCAGGAAGATGGGCTCACCGTGAGGATAACTGTAAGTGAGCGATTCCAGGGAGATCATATGGTGCCCACGATCAAGAATAAACCGAAGGCTCAAACGCACACCTGCAAAGTTGAAGGTTCAATTTCCTTAAGGTAAAAAGGCGGTGGTAACCGAGTCGGTGTAGGAAACATCTTTGTCCACCAAACCCTTACCCTTCATCCAGGACAAGACATCATCCCATTGAGCCTGGGATGGCACGCTGGCCGTAGGGAAAGGTGGGTATTTGTAACTGCCAACCAGGGGCGCAGGGATCAGTTTTTGCTCAACCAGCAACCCTTCCCATTTGGCAGGATCGGCATTAATCATGGCTACAGCCTCTTCGATGGCTGCCAGGAAAGCCCGAATGGCTTCGGGGTGCTGGTCTATAACGCTTTTACGAAATGCAATCGTACTGTAACCATATTGCGGGTGCTTGCTATCGTCGGTTATCAGCACTGCTCCTTGCTGTAGGGCTAAACTGGAGAATGGATCGGGCAGGGTAGCCGCCTTCAATTCTCCCGAGGCCAGAAGGTTCATACGCACGTCTAACTTGGGCACAGCCACGGTCTTAATCTCATCCGGGCTCAGGCCTTCTGCCTGGAGCAAACGATCGGTGATATATTCGATCACCGTCCCCTGAGAGATGCCAATTTCCACCCCCTTGAGGCCTTCCACGCTGGTGATCCCGCTTTGCTTGGAAGCCAGAATCGAGTATTGGGAAAAAGTGGGTGTAGCCGTGCGGGCAAAGCGCACAATCTGCACCTGAACCTGATCTTTGTTATACAGGATCGTGGAAACGACTTCGTTGATCATGCCGTCTGCCTGGCCAGCGGTGATGATCTGATCGCGTTCAGCCGCTGAGGCGGCAGGGATGAATTCCACCTTCACCCCTTTGGCAGCGAAAAGGCCCTCTTGCTCCGCCACATACATTGGCAAGGTCTCCAGGATGCGCAAGAGCGCCAGGCGCAGGGTGACCGTCTCTGCGGGGGCGGCTGTCTCTGCGGGAGGCTGAGTGGCCGGCGCCGGCGTGGGCGTGGCGCTGGGGGCGCAGGCTGCCAGCAAAAATACAAACACCAACGTGAGAGAGAGGACAAGACGGTAAGGCATTAAAGAGTTACTCCTTTCATTATTTTGATCTTGGGAAGGTTTTTTCATATTCCCAGACTGGACCAAATTTCATCAATGCGGGCTTTGACCTGGGGCGTCATGCGGATCACCTCCGGCCATCCGCGGAGATAACCCTCTTCGGGGAGTTTGGCCGTGGCATCCACCCCAATTTTACCGCCAAAAGAATGATGATACGAAGCGTGATCCAGGTGATCTACAGGGCCGTCGGTAATCACGACATCGCGTGACCAGTCCACATTCCCTAAGGCTTGCCAGGCCACCTGAGAGAGATTGTGCACATCCACCCAATCATCCACCACCACAATGGCTTTTGCCAGGGAAAGCAGAGCCAGCCCCCACAGGCCAAAGATCACCTTGCGAGCATGCCCTGGAAAACGCTTCCTGATCGAGACCAGCACCAGATTATGAAAAACGCCTTCGGCGGGCATGTTGATATCCACCACCTCTGGTAAGAAGAGCCGGATTAAAGGCAGAAACAGACGCTCGGTGGCCTTGCCCATCCAGACATCCTCCATGGGGGGAATGCCTACCACGGTGGTGGGATAAATGGCGTCCTGGCGATGGGTAATAGCGGTCACATGAAATACCGGGAAGGGTTCAATAGGAGTGTAATAGCCGGTATGATCGCCAAAAGGCCCTTCCGGACGGTGCTCATTGGGATCCACATAGCCCTCAATGACGATTTCCGCCTGGGCCGGCACCTGGAGAGGCTGAGAGACGCAATCAACAAAGGGCACGGGTTGCCCACGCAAATAGCCCGCCAAAAGGTACTCATCAATATCGGGAGGCAGAGGCGCAGAGGCACACCACATCGAAGCCGGATCACCGCCCAGGACGATTGCCGCCGGGATGATCGGTGCCGGGGAGTGGCCGCTCTCTCTAGCGCGCCGTTCATGCTCTGCTCCCCCCTTGTGGCGTTGCCAGTGCACCAGCAACGTCCGTTCGTCCACCACTTGCAAGCGATACATGCCCACATTGCGCGCACCGCTACGTGGATCGCGCGTGATTACCTGGGGTAAGGTGATGAATCGCCCTCCGTCTTTAGGCCAACATTGGAGGATGGGCAACATCTCCAGCGAGGCCGCCTGACGGTGAATCACCTCCTGGACAGGCGCTTTGCGCACCTTCTTCGGCTTCAATCCAATGGCACGCAGCACTTTCCACAATTGCCGCCCACGCTCCGCGGCTTCGCCCAGCCCCTGTGGCAGGCGCGGCTCAATCAGGCGCGCCAGGTTGTGGTTGAGTTGCTCCAAATGCTCCACACCCAACGCCCAAGCCATGCGTTCAGGCGAACCAAAAGCGTTGATCAGCACAGGCATTGAGTAGCCAGAGGGGTTTTCAAAGAGCAACGCCTTATTGCCCTCCGCAGGGCCTTTGACCACTCGGTCGGCAACCTCGGTGATCTCCAGGATAGGGGAGAGCGGCATTGTAATGCGCGCCAGGCGGCCGCGTTGCTCTAATAAAGCGATAAATTCCCGTAAATTCTGGATAGGCATCTGACTACCTCCACTTACAAAACCGCAATATTATAGCACGTTTGGCTTGACACAATCTTAGGCCTATGCTACATTAGAACGGCCGCGACAATGCAATAATTTGTGTTATTCTAATTCGGAGGAGTGAACCATCTTGACAAAATCGCGCTCCCAATTGATGGTTGAACGCTTGCGAGACCTGCAAGCCTCGTCGCCTGACATCGAAGCCTCCGCCGTAGTCAGCGTAGATGGTTTGAGCATTGCCTCAGCTCTGCCCCAAGGGGTAGAAGAGGATCGGGTTTCTGCCATGTCGGCTGCCATGCTCTCGCTGGGTGAGCGGATCGCCAGCGAACTGGGACGCGGGGCTTTAGATCAGGTTTATATCAAAGGGGAGAAGGGATATGTCATTTTAATGTCGGTCGGCGAAGAGGCGGTTCTAACCGCTTTGGCGCGCGAGCAAGCTAAACTGGGCCTGATCTTTCTGGATATGCGCCGCGCCGCTGAAGACCTTGCTAAACTCATTTGATCGCAACAGCCTATGGAACCCATCCCTAAGAGCGGTTACTACTATGCCAATAAAATCGTCCTCATCACCCTTAAGGCTCTGGAAGAGGTGATGGGCAAGAACGGTTTGAACGCCATCCTCAACCTGGCACATCTGCCCCATTTGATTGACCATTACCCACCCGACAATCTGGAGCGCGAGTTCGACTTCGCTGACTTCTCGGCGATCAACAAGGCGCTGGAAGAAATGTATGGCCCCCGCGGGGGGCGTGGTTTGGCTTTGCGCGCCGGCAGGGCTGCCTTTGCCGATGCCCTGCGTAACTTCGGCGCCCTGGCCGGGGTAGGAGATCTGGCGTTCAAAGTTTTACCCCTGCAGATCAAATTGCGCATCGGCCTGCCGGCCATGGCGAAGATCTTCAGCCAGATTAGCGACCAGTATTCCACCGTCGAAGAGCGGGTAAATGAGTTCATTTACACCATCCATCGTTGTCCCCAATGCTGGGGGCGCAGCGGACTGGATAAGCCGGTGTGCTATATCGGCGCAGGACTTCTGCAAGAGGGTTTGAAATGGGTCTCGGGTGGGAATGAGTTCCGCGTATATGAGACCAAATGCATTGCCATGGGCGATAATGTGTGTGAGTACACCATCCAGAAGACTCCAATAGGCTAAAGGCTGTGGAGCAGACGAAACACACCCTCCTCGTTGTGGAAGATGACCCCGATGTGGCTGAGATGCTCAACGCTTATTTTCAAATCCAGGGGTACGAGGTGGTTACCGTTAATTGGGGAGAAGAGGCCCTCAAAACCTGCCAGGTAAAACAGCCAGACCTGATTATCCTGGACATTCGCCTGCCGGACATTGATGGTTACGAAGTCGCCCGGCGTCTG
>JBBILY010000075.1:0-14074 GCA_037444705.1 Chloroflexota bacterium
CAGCAGGTGCTGATGGCGGCTATGTTCCCTTAGCGATCGCCCTAAAGCACCTCAGCCTTATCAGGCGTTGACTTTGAGGAATTTTCTCTTGCCCACCTGGAGCACCCCTGGATGTGGGAAAGGCTGATTGGGATCGGTGAGCACCTCGCCATCCAGGCGCACCCCATGTTGCTCGATTAACCGCCGGCCTTCGCTCTTGCTGTTCACCAGTTTGCCCGCCAAAAGCACATCTAACACGGTTTGCCCGCTGTGCAGGCTGAGTTGAGGCATTTCTTCGGGTAGGTCGCGCTGCTGAAAAACGCGCACAAAGGCTTCTTCGGCGCGAGCGGCGGCCTCTTCACTGTGGTAAATGGAGACAATCTCGCGCGCCAGTTTCATCTTGACATCCCGCGGATGCAGACGGCCTTCTTTCATGCCCTGTTCCAGTTCAGCGATCTGGCGAGGCGTCCAACGTGTCACCAGGCGAAAGTACTGTCCCATCGCAAAATCGGGGATGCTCATGACTTTGCCATACATGTCTTCCGGAGTGGAGAGCAATGGGATGTGGTTCCCCAGGGATTTGCTCATGCGCACCACACCGTCCGTGCCGGGTAAGATGCCCATGATGATGGCGATATTAGGCCTGGCGCCAAGGAAGGTCATAATCTTGCGGGCGGCAGTGACGATGTTGAATAACTGATCGGTGCCGCCGACCTGGACATCGGCGCCAAGGGCATAGGCGTCGTAACCTTGCATCAAAGCGTAGAAAGTTTCATGCAGATAGATGGGATCACCTTTTTCCCAACGTAGCCTGAAGTTCTCGCGGGTGAGGAACTGCTGAACGGTGAAATTGGAGGCCAGGTGGATCAGGTCGGCAAAGGTCAATTTTGAGAGCCACTCGGCGTTATAGCGGATGATGGTCTTCTCACGGTCGAGCACCTTATACGCCTGTTCGGCGTACGTGCGGGCGTTCTCTTCAACCTGTTCAGGGGACAATTGCGGGCGTAAGGCGTCTTTATCCGAAGGGTCGCCAATTAAAGAGGTGAAGGTGCCGATGAGGAAGATCACCTCATGCCCCAGATCTTGAAATTGGCGCAACTTGCGCATTGTAATAGTATGTCCCAGGTGCAGGTCTGATGTGCGGGGATCGTAGCCGCAATAGACGCGCAACGGGCGGCCCTCTTTCTGGGCTTCGATCAACCTTTCCCGCAACTCTTCGGCCATGGCACGTTTAAGGTCGTCATCGCCATATTCGGTGCCCTGCATGAGGATTTCAACCTGCTCGTCAATGGTCATCCGTGTCACAAGTGCCTCCTAATACTAGAAGAAATCATTCTTGAGGTTGAAGCCTGGGCGGCGTTGATCTGTGGGCGATAGTATACAAGAAAACGCGCCCTCTGTGGTGAGGGCGCGGCCAGCTCACCCCAGAGGTGAAGTCACTGGCGCACATAATAATTTCCCTCACCCGGGCGCTCCACCGCATGCAACTGACCGTTCAAGAGGATCGCGCCCAGGATTTCTTCCCCTTTTTCAAAGCCCATGCGCCCCTTTACTTCGCCCTGCACTTTAACCTCGCCCAGGGTACGGAAGTGAAAATAGGCTCTCGCACCAAACACCTGAACTTTATCCCCCCAGCGTGAGGGCAGGACATACACCTGGCGGATTTCTTGCCAGGGCAGGTAGACGTGGCGTAGCCCGTTGCTAAATTCGATCCCTTTTCCGTCCAGGCGGATCAGGGTATGGCGATCCATCCAGTTACCCAGGCTAATGCTAAGCGCGGCTAAGAGTAGAAAAACGCCCAGGAAGAACACTACACCCGGCACAGGTTGCCCACCCAGGCGCAAGACCAGCCCGCCTATACCTAGAATAAGGGTGGAACCCCAGGCGATCAGTTCACCCCGCCGAGAGAGCAATTCTGGGCGATATTCTTTTACTGATTGATCCATGCTATTTCCGCTTGAGTTTGCCATGAAATGAGACAGTTATTTGATTGTGAGGTCAATTAATTATAACAGCCGATCGGGAGGGTGTACTTTATTCTTCGCGGGACTTCTCAGGATTATTCTCCAAAATCCCGCCAGAATGAAAGCCTTGTTGCTAGATCCCTCTCCGTGCTCCCGTTAGAATGGCAAACTTCATCCGTCAATCGCCTGTCTTGGCCAGGCAAGGCTTTGGCCACCATCCCTGTTATACAGCACTTCACTTACCCCTCAGGCGTAAGAAGACTTCTACCACACGCGGGCCAAATTGATGGCCAGCCTGCTGCTTCAGATATGCGATTACATCATCTTCTGACCAGGCACGGCGATAGGGGCGATCGGAAAGCAAGGCATCGTAGACATCCACCACGGCGAAAATGCGTGCCGCCAGAGGAATCTGATCACCTTTTAAGCCGTTTGGATAGCCGCTGCCATCCCAGCGCTCATGGTGGTAGGCAGGAATATCCAGCGCAGGCTTGAGGTAGGGGATCGGAGAGAGCAATTCCACAGCGTAAAGCGGGTGACGACGCATGATCTCCCATTCTTCCTGGGTGAGAGGGCCAGGCTTGCGCAAGATTTCATCTGGCACACCCATTTTGCCAATGTCGTGCAGGAGAGTGCCGCGCCGCACGTGCATTAGTTCGGCTTCGCTCATGCCTAAAGCGCGTCCCAGTTCCAGGGTCATTTCGGTCACGCGCTGGGAATGCCCTTCAGTCTCCTCATCGCGCAATTCCAGGGCGCGCGACCAGCCTTCCAGAGTGCGATCATAAGCCAGGGTGATTTCGATTTTAGAGCGTTGTAATTCGTTGAAAAGGGTGGCGTTGTCAATAGCAATGGCGGCATCGTCACCCAAGGCTTCCAAAAATTCCACCCAGTTCGAATCCGGCTCCAAGGGGTGACGATGGTAGAGTTCCAGCACTCCTTTCACCTCCCCTTTGGCGATCAAAGGCATTGCATAATAAGCGACGAAGGTCTCGTTAATGGAAGTTTGCAGCAGAGGCTGGGTGCCCAGGTTTGCGCGTAGATTGGGGATATAGATATGCTGACGTTCGAGCACTGCCCTTCCTGCCAGAGATTGATCAAGGCGCAGGATCGAGGCGCTATCGCTGGGGTTATGGAAACCGCGGCCACTGGCGAATTCCAACATGTGCAGGTGGGGGTTGTAGAGGAGCACACAGGCTGCATCTACCTTCAATTGGGAGGTGACCTGATCTAACAACACGTTCAGGGTTACGCGCAGATCCAGGGATGAGCGGATAGCAACATCCATGGCGCGTAGAGCGCCCAATCGTTGCACTTGCTGCTTGAGTTCTGCGAAGAGACGCGCATTCTCCATGGCAACGGCAGCGGTATTGGCAACCATGGTGAGCAATTCAGCATCCTGAGAGGTGAAGTGGGAGGGTAAGTCGCTGTGCACCTGGATCAAGTCCAGAGACTCGCCTTTGGCAAACATGGGCACATAGAGGGCGGAGCGGCTGGATGGACCTAAGGTGCCGGTTTGTGATCTCCAGCGTGGCTGGGGCGCATCCGCCACGATCTGCGCCTGACGCGTCAGCAGCGCCTGGGCATAGGCTTCTGATGGCGCCTGAGCCACAGGCAAAGGCGCTAATCGGGATACATCAATTGGCTGATTTCCTTGCCAACCACATATCCAGATCAATTGCTGACGGGAGGGGTCATAGCGGTTGATGAAAATAGCCAATGCCTCTGGATACAGGTCTTGGACGGCCTGTGCCAGGCGCATGCAGATCTCCGAAAACTCCAGCGATTCGGTAAGGGCGCGTCCGATAGCGTTCACTGCCGACATTTGCTCGGCATAGTGTTGGATTTGTTCATACAAACGAGCGCGTTGCAGGGTGGTCGCCAGCATGTCGGCGATACCGTTGAGCAGGCGCAGATCGCCATCACTGAAGATGGTGTCGCTACCAATTGCCAGAGCGCCCACCACCTCGCCCTGAACAACCAGGGGCACACACGCTACAGCCCGCAGTCCCTCCACGCTTTCAGCGGCAAAGTGGGGAGGCTCTTGATGCAAACGGTTGTTCACATAAGGTTGGCCGCGGCTCACCACCTTAGCCCAGGGGCTTTCCTGAGGCAGATGCTTCCAGCCGCTCATCTCAGCCCACAGGCCGTTGGCGTTTTCGACGCACAGGTCGCCGTGGGCATTGGCTAGAATCACCGCTGCTGCCTGGGCATTGAGCGATTGCCTCGCCTGTTCCAGGATCTTGTGGACGATTTCGCCGCGGCTGATTGTGGAGCGCAAGGCAGTGGAAACCCGCGTGAGGATTTCCAGTTCACGGGTACGGTGGCTGGTCTCAGAAAACAAGCGGGCGTTTTCCAGGGCTATGGCGAGTTGGTCCGCCAACAGGGTCAGGGCTTCCACATCGGCTTCATCGAAGGCATTGGGTTCAGCGGATTGAATGTCCAGCACCCCTAAGATTTCTGTGCCATTTTTAATGGGCACTGCCAGTTCGGAGCGGGTGAGGGGCAATCCGGCATAGGGCACAAAACGTTCGTCGCGTAAAGCGTCGCTAACCAGCACTGGCTGACCATATTTAGCCACTAGACCCACGACCCCGCGGCCAGGTTCAATCGCCATCCCAGGAGGTGGCTGGTGACCGGGGAGGTAATCACCCTGGCCGGCTTCAAAAGCCGCTTTGCCCTCGCGCATCAAGAATAAAGTAGTGCAGTAATAGCGAGCGCTCTCTTGCAGAGCCTGGATCACTTTTTCCCCCAGGTTGGGAGAGTTTTTCAGGGCGATGATTTGCCCGGCGGCCAGGGTGATGCTCCTGAGTTTGGCCGCCAGGCGCCCTGCCTGGGCTTCAGCCTGTGCCTGGGCCTGTTGAGCCACTTTGCGCTGGGTGATATCTTCTACTGTGCCGTCAAAAAAGACCTCACCTGTGTGCTCATCTCGCACCACGTGCGCGCTCACCAATCCCCAAAAGCGACTGCCATCTTTCTTCTTCAACTCCAATTCCACCCCGGAGATATTACCTTGCTCTTGCAGGGTATCGGAGAAGGTTTTTCTCTCCTGTGGGTTGGCGTACAGATCGGCCACAGCCGCCTGCAGCAATTCGGCTTCGTTTGCATAGCCAAACATGCGCACCAGAGTCGAGTTCACCGTGATGATTTTTCCTCGCGCACCTGGGGTGACGCGATAGACGCCCAAAGGGAGGTTATCCACTAAAGAGCGGTAGCGCGCTTCACTTTCAGCCAGGGATTGCTCTGCCTGACGACGCCTTTGGTGATCGCGCTGGATATGCCGCGCCCCAAGCAGGAGCAAACTCGAACCGAGTAGCCATTGTCCTAACAGGAAAGCCCCTTGAGAGATCAAGGTGGAGCGTTCATGGGAGATGAAGTTTTTCAAGGGTAAAGCAATGCTCAATCCGCCGACCAAATCCCCTACCTGATAACCCTGATTCAGGTGGCATTTGAGGCAGGTTGCTTGCGTGCGGATTGGTTGTAATAGGCGCAGCGTGGGGGTCTCTTTCAGGTGGGTGAATTCGAAGACCTCGTCTTTTGCCTCAGAGGCCATCACCTGCAGGGCCTGCTTCTCCCAGGCGTCGGGGGTGTATTCCGCCCGTTTAGGGTTCAGGCTGACGATGCGCGACATCGCCTGGTAGGACCCGACTTCCAGGTCCTCTAACTGGTGAAGGATGGCGTTGGGAGACATCAGGATCAGCCGCCTACCCGAAGGTGTGACGATCTCACCTTCGGGTAGGTCGGGCGCGACCGGATCAGATGGACGAGCCTGATCCGCTGGCACATACACACCTCCGTGCAGGGCTACCCACAAACGAAGAGCCTGTTCGAAATTGGCGCGCGTGTGCGCCTCACCTAAGGCCAGATGCTGTGTATGTTGACGCGCTTGCAGCACCGTCAGCGCCGCCATCAGCAAAACGGCAGCGCTCCAGCCGAGGAGAAGGAATAGGACATAGCGCTTTGGAGATGAGGTTTGGCGATCTTCCCGGATTAAATTCATCTTGATCAGCGTGAAAAGCAAAATAATGGGCTGGGCAAAAAACTCAACTGTGGTTCATGGGTAATTCTCTGGCATCTACGCTTGTGGCGACACAATTGCGCCCCTTTTGTTTAGCGGCATATAGGGCGAGATCAGCGCGAGTGATGAGAGCATCCAGATTTTGGGTGTCTTCATCGGCTTGGGCGACGCCAATGCTGACTGTGATCGAGAGTTCCCCTTGAGGGGTCTGAATTGGGGCATCGCTGATCAGTTGGCGCAAACGCTCGGCGATCTGTACCGCGCTGGGGAGGGTGTTTTCTGGCAGCAGGATGACAAATTCTTCCCCGCCATAACGGCCCACCAGGTCAATCTCGCGCACATGGCTACGGATGCGCTGTACCAGGGCTTGTAAGGCCAGGTCGCCTGCCGCGTGCCCGAAACGGTCGTTGATTTGTTTAAAGTGGTCAATGTCAATCATGATGACAGAGAGCGGTCGCCCATAGCGGCTGGCACGCTCTACTTCGCGTTCGCCCAGTTCGAACAGGCCGCGCCTGTTATAGCAACCGGTCAGGACATCGGTGATGGCTAAACGTTGTAGTTCGGTGTACAGACTGGCTTTTTCTAAGGCCAATGCCACTTGACTGGCGAAGATGTTCAGGTAAGGCACATCCGTTTCTCTCAGATCGGCTCCCCAGACCACCAACAAGCCGATGATGTGTTCTTCCACTCCCAAAGGCAGGTAGATGGCGGTGCTATTGGCATTTAACCCCAGGCGTCTTAATCCGAAACGCACCAGGGTTTTGGGGAGGGCGGCGGAGAAAGCCGCCATCGCGGTTTCCTCGGGGTTATGTTGTACGCGTGGGTGTCCATCCGTTAAGACTTCGTATACGATCGGGATAGCCGTGATGGGGATTTGAATGTCGCTGAAACGCATGCCCATGTGCTGCTCTGCACGCGCTAGTTGACCCTGTTCCATTGAAAGGTAGCCTACATTCAAGTACCTTTGATCGGGGCTGAGCAGGGTAAGCAGACAACCGATGCCCAGATGCTTCAGTTCCTGCCCCAGGGTTTCCATCACGCTTTGGAGATCGTTGGCGCGTTCCACGCGGGCGGCCACCTGCCCCAGGGCAGTGAGCAAGGCGTTAGCCCGGGCAAGTTGGGCAGCGCGCTGGCGCTCAGCTTCGTATAAGCGGGCCTTGAATACCGCCAGAGATACCTGAGCCGCCACTTGTTCAGCGCGGGCAATTTCCTCATCTGTAAATCGGTGTGGCTGATGGTAACTGATCAGCGCCGCACCTAACCACTGTCCGCTGGCGATCAGCGGCAGGGCGAGCATGGAAACCGTGGGATAACGGGCTGCGATGCGAGGGTCGAGATAAGGCGTCTGGTGTACGTTCTCGACGGTTAGAGGATGCCCAGCGCGCAGCACCGATTCGGTCATGGTCACCTCGCCGGGTTTAGGTTGGTCAAATCGGTAGGTATAGCGCATGGGACTGTAGGCTGCCATGGGATAGGTCAGTTTTTTCTCATCATCCCAGTGAGTGAGATAACAGCCATCAGCGTTGAAAATTTCGCCCAGGCGGTCGGCCAGGGTTTGCAGCATAGCCTGATACTGGTGTTGTTCTAAGGCGTCGAGGGTGATCTGATTGAGCAAGGTCAGGAAGCGTTCACGTTGACGCAGAGCCGCTTCGGTTTGTTGGCGTTGGATAGCTGCTCCCAAAGTGTTGGCTGCCACTTCTAGGGCTTCGATCTCGGCCTGCTCCCATTGGCGTTCGCTCTGGCAGTCATCAAAACCAATGAAGCCCCACCAGATTTCTCCGACACGTATCGGGACAATGGCAATAGAGAGGATGTCCTGTGCGGCCAGCACCTCATATTCCGCAGGAGGGAAGTACCTTACGGGCCCATGGATGGCTTCCCCACGCTCCAGACTGTCAACCCAGTGGCCAAAACCACCATCCAAATAGTTGAAGTTCTGTAATTCTGGATTAGAGATTTGAGGCGTGATCCCAGGCGCGACCCATTCAAAGCGCTGGCTGGTGAGCAGTTCGCCTTCCGGTCCACGATGGTTTTCGAAGACATAAACCCGGCTAGCGCTCACCGTCTGCCCCAAGCGCGCCAGCACTCCCACAATCTCTTGTTGCCAGTTGGGAGCCAAAAGGAAGCGTTCGGCTGCATAGGCGGTTGCTGTCAGGATGGCTTCGCGGCGGCGCAGGTTGCGCTCGTTGGCCTGCCTTTCCGAAACCACAACCCCCAGCAATAAGCCGGTGATGGAAAGCACCAGCATGAAGACCTGTAAGGCGACAATCTCATGAAGGTCGCCTCCAACCAGGCTATAGGTGGCGACGATGCCCACGTTGACGGCAAATATGCCCTCCACCGCTCCTACAAGGCCATGAAACAGCGCCAGCCAGATCACCGGTAAAAAGCACAGGTAGAGCAACTGCTCATTGGTATTTACCTGAGCCACGAAAGCCAGGGCAAAAGCGCTGATGATGACGATAGCCTGAGCCAGGTGCTCTGCCAGCACAGGCCATGAAAAGTGATTGGTCTTAGGCATGCTGTTCTTGCCCCTTGGCGAGGGAGATGGTCGAAGGAGGCGCTTTAGAGCCGGATAGCCTACTTCCAGGAACAGCGGAGCAAAGGTAAGTATGCCGATAGCGTCCCCAAGCCACCATTGGAAGGCTGCACGCAGGTAACAATCCTGGGTGCAAGGCCGGGCATATAGATAGGCAACGCTGCCCAGAATGGCGGTCACGAATGAGGCGATCAGGCCTATACCTACAAATTTGAGGGCATGGCTGAGATTTTCTGATCGCCCCTTTACCCCTAACAGGCGCCTTAGCATCAGGGCCGCCAGACTATAATTCGTAGTGGAGATCAACCCCGTGGCTAACAACGGTATCCCCAGGGCCATTTTCCACACCCAATGGCCACTGATCACATTGGCCAGGAAAAGTGGCGGTATATAACTTGGGCCGTAAATCAGCAGAAAGGCCAGAGCCAAACCCGGAGGCGCATACCAGGCGCTGACCCCGGTTTCTGTTTGAAAAGTTAACGACGTCCAGTCCAGAGCCAGAAAGAACAAAAGGAAGCCTGCCGAATGAGCCAGGTATTGTAGCGGGCGTTTGAGTTTCCCCAGGGGTGTTGCTTTGCCTTCTTTATAGTGAGATTGGGGTAGGGAGGCAAGATACGCGCTGGTTTGACCTGGATCTGAGACTCTCGACCCCGCACCCTTACGCTCCTGGGATGTCTCTGAAACTGTCATGGTAACCCCGACAAGTTTTGTGATACCCCCTGCCCAGTAGATCGTGGAGGTGCTGCTGGTACATAACAGGAGGGGATAATCGCATTATAGCGTTAAGTCCCTGGGGAGGTGTTCACAAAATTGTAATGCGATGGTCATTGCTCACCCCATCTAGCCTCGACAGAGACTGTGATGGAATGGGAAGCGTGATGCGCATGAACTGTGTTTTTCTGAAAAGCATGTTGACATTCTGGATAATTATGATAATATTAATAGAAAATTAATCGGAATTTCACCAATTAACATCAAAGCCCAGCAGTCGGTATTGGTGGCCTGGAAGGAGAGGGATGTGTGTCCACCTTGACCGGCATTATTATTCGTATAGGTGAACGCCTGCTCCGTTGGCGCTGGGGGATCATCGCTTTCATTTCTCTGTCTATTATGGTTTTTGAGGTCGTTGAGCATCAGGTTACAACTACTTTGCAGGCGCTTCATACCCAATTCGTGTTTGAGGTGCTGGTATTTTCGATTACTTTCCCTGTGTTCGTAGGGGTTTGCCTGAGTATTGCGCTTCGTAATCAATCTTTGCATCAGCGCCTGCGGCGGGAGTTAGAATTTCATCGTTCCCTCAACTTTGCGCTGGCAGGTGTGCAATCATGGGACGATTTGGCCAGGCTCTTATACCAACACCTGGGGCTTCTGCTGCCGATTAACGGCTTGGCGCTGTTGGTTTACCATGGCTCCTTGGCAGCGTATCAGGTCGTGGCTGCGTGTGGGGAAGACCTTACCTCTCTCCGTAGCCTGATCCCTGGGGTGACCAACGAACTCTGTCCAATTGGAGTTTCGGATTCCACCACCTCCTTGACTTTGTGTCGGTGTCTGGACCAGAGCTGGGATTTATCTGGGCGAAGAGTTTATTGCTTACCCTTGTTTTACGAGGGATTTCCCCTGGCGTTGATTTTAAGCCTTTTGCCCCAAACCTTTGACCTGAAGCCAGAGCAAAGCCACCTGTTGGCGGGCGCAGAGTGGAAAATTGCCAGCACGGTTGAATGTTTATATAACACATCCATTCAGAGCCGTCACCTTTCTCAGGTAGAGCGGATTAACCTCAGGCGCAGCCTGAATGACAGGCTCGATCCGCCCCTTTCCTATTTACGTTTTAAGTTGACCGAGATCAGTGAGCCCGAAAATCTGCAACCAGGCAGGTTGCAACACGACCTGAAACTGTTGCGGGGGGTTGTGGATGAGACTTATCTGGAGATACGTAAGGCGTTAGATAAACTGATAGTGGACATAACTCCAGACTTAATCACTAACCTGCAAACCTGCATTGCGAAAATCGAAGCCAGGTCAGACATAAGGATAAGGTTAGTTAATGAGGGCCAAACTCTAATATTGCCGTATTCCCTGCAACAGCAGATACTTTATGCATTTCAAGAGACAATGGAGAATTTTGAAAAGCAGGGGCGTGGGCACTGGATAGAAGTGAGGCTGTCGCGCCTGCCTCGAGGGTTGATCGTCAGCGTCACCGATCATGGGTCGGGGTATGAATTCGAAGAGCAGGAGCAGCCTCAAGTGCATCTATGGTTTCCCATACCTCATGATTGAGGAGTAGAACTTGATGGAGGGTGAGAACGATGGTTAGAGTCCTGATCGTAGATGACCATGTGTTGTTCCGCGAGGGTTTAACCACCCTGTTAAGCAGCCAACCAGATTTTAAAATCGTGGGAGAGGCGGGCAGCGTTCGAGAGGCGATTGAGGCGGCAGAGCAATTGAAACCGGATTTGATCTTGATGGACTATGGGCTATCTGATGGCTCTGGTTTGGATGCTATGCGCGCCATCCTGGAGCGGCAGCCACAGGTGAAGGTGGTTTTTCTGACCATTCATGAGTCGCTGGAGTTGGCTTTAGAGGCTATCCTGCATGGAGCGCGCGGTTATTTAGCCAAGAACATAGCCATATCCAAACTGGTGGCATCCTTGCGCGGGCTGGAACGGGGGGAATTGGCTGTCTCGCGCATCCTGATCAGCCGGCTGGTTGATTATCTCTTACGCGCCCTCCCCCATGACCATTGGGAACAAATGGTCGAATCGCGGTTAACACGGCGCGAGTGGGAGGTGCTCCGCTTGTTAGGAGGCGGCGCCAGCAATCAGGAAATTGCAAAGCGCCTCTATATTTCGGAAAACACTGTGAAGATCCACGTGCACAATTTGCTGGATAAACTGCAACTCAAAGATCGTTTCGAGGCTGCTCGCTATGCGCGCACCCTGGGATTGGTGCCCTCAGCCACGGAGGTGTCTTTAAACCCCTCGCTGCCCGTAGCCTCCTCCTCCAACTCTAAAATTTCACCGCTTTGACAGCGGTCGGGGGTTAACCCCTGGAGTTTAAAAAAATAACCCCTACGTTCCAGAGGGCTATCGTAAAGATAGCCCTTTTTTCGTACTTGAGAATTAGGGTGGGCTATAGCATTTGTCTCAGGTTTGCTGTACATTGATACCGGAAAAAATAAGGCAATGTTTGTCATAAAAGTATATGCCTGCCAAATGTGTTCTTATTGTCAATCCCGCTTCTGTTTTAACCGCTGGCCTTGAACTTCTGTTGCACCAGCAGAGGGATTTTAAAGTGGTAAGCAGCAACCCAGAGAATGAAGAGAAACTGATCGAGGAAATTGGACGTCACCGCCCCGACATTGTCCTCCTGGATGACAGTCAAAGCCTGGTGGAGCCATTGCATCTCATCGCCTCATTGAAGGATTGTCCTAACCTGAGGGTGATAGTGGTGAATTTGAAAGATAATCGCCTGCTTATTTTTAACCGGCAGGAGTTTGAGGTTGCCTGCGCCAATGACCTGGTTGACGCAGTTCGGCGGCCTTAGGCAATGATCAGATCGAGAGGAGGATATGATGAATCCACGAGTGAACCTGGGCCTTGAGCGAAAGCGGAAGCGTTTGCTTTTATGGAGCCGCGCCGTAGCGGCTCTCACCATACTTCTTTTAGCATTTGGGCCTTTAGCCCCAACGGTCTCCAATGCCAGGATTATCCAGCCGGCCGTGACCGTGTCAACGGTGAACATCCGCGTGATTGATGCTAAAAGCGGAGACCCGGTGCCCAATTTTATATGGATGATCAACCTGGATAACACTCACGATAATGCTTCTGTGCTCAATCCTACGACCTTTAGTCCGGTGGTGGCGACAGGGGAGGTGCGCGATGGCAGTGGGATGGCTGCCGGCATCGTGTTGCCCGACACTGTGCCCCCGGATCGCGGCTATCTGGTCACCATCCTTGCCAATGATGGCGTGGGCACGCTCTATGATCCCGATTACAAAATCGGCGGCAAACACTTCACCTTGCCCCAGGATGCCGGGGATGTGGTCGTGGAACTTTATCCCAACCCCTTGCCTCTGGCGACGGTGCGCGTGCGCGTTTTCCATGACAATCAGATGGTCAACAGCGAGGACGATATCCCTCTCGAAGACGGTTTGGCCGGCTTCCATGTGGTGCTTTCAGACCGCGTGGGAGAGGTGACCACCGACTGGTTTGGCAATCCCATTTGCACTCAATACCAGGACCTGAACGGCGATGGGGAATTTACATTTCCGGAAGATCTCAACGCCGATGGCGAGCCGGTGCCGATAGCAGGCACAGGTGGCTTTTGCGTCTCGGGCGCCGATGGATATGCCGTTATCCCCAACCTGGGGCCGGACAAATACGAAGTGGAAGTGGTGCCGCCCGACGGCTCCGGTTGGATCCAGACCACCACCATTGAAGGCACCCTGGCCATTGATGCCTGGGTGGAGGAAGGCCATAGCGGCTTTAGCACCGAGGAAGGTTTTACCCAGGCAGTGGTGTGGTTTGGCTTTGTGCGCGAGTGCAGTTTTGGCAACCTGATGGATGATTGCACCAGCCCCACAGCCGATATGGCAGGCCGCAGAGGCCAGATCCGCGGGCGAATTCGTTCCATCTCTCTGGATGATGAGTCGGGTATTTTGCGCTTGGGTAACCCTGTGCTCTATCCGTATATCGCTTTGAACAATATCGGCGGCGACGATGAGCAGGTGTACACCGGGCGCGGCAACGCTGACGGCACCTTTACCATCCCCAATGTCCCCAGAGGCTTGTATCAACTGGTGATCTGGGATCGGCCGTTGGATCACATCATCCAGTTCCGCACCGTGGAAGTGACGCGGGATAACTGTCCAACCCAAAATCCCAACCCCTGCATTGTGGATCTGGGGGATATTGGCATCCCACCCTGGTTTGGGAAGATCCGTGGTTATGTCTATATTGATAACGGCATCGCGGCTAATGGAACAGTCATTGCGGGCGGGGATGAGAATGGGTTACGGGATTGCATTAACCCCAATGACATCAACACCTGTGAGCGCGGCCTGCCGGCGCAAGACCTGGATACCCGCTTCAAGGATGGCTCGATCCAATACACGGCCTTCTCCGATGCCACGGGTTACTATGAGTTCCCGGAGGTGTTTGAACTGGAGCATTTCACCCTGGCTGAAGTGGGCTATGGGCGCTTTAAGAACACCGGGGCTGCCTCATACGAGACGGACGATTTTGGCCGCCCGCTCAGATATCCTGCTGGTTTTGTTAACCAAGACCTGGGATTGGCGGGTTTGCTTCAGGCTGCCATTACCTGGGCAGGCACCACCAATTACATTGATTGGGGTAAGAAGGCCTTTGATGCGGATGAGAATGGTGGCATTGTGGGCATCGTCTTCTACGCCACCACCCGCAACGAGCTGGATGCCCGTTTCCAGGCGGCCGAAGACTACGAGGCGGGTGTGCCTGGAGTGACGGTCAATTTGTACGTCCCACGGACGGACGCCAACGGTGAACCGCTCTATGATCCCACGACGGGGGAGGTGCTTAAGGATCGCCTGGCGAATGTATA
>JBBILY010000076.1:0-324 GCA_037444705.1 Chloroflexota bacterium
GGAGATCCCCTGGATTTGAACCTTGTCCAAAATCGGCTCTCCCATGCGGTAGAAAAGGAGAACCGAGAGCGCCACGCCGAAGATCAAATTGGTCAGCGGGCCGGCGAAAAACACCCCCAGCCGCACCCAGGGGCTAGCTGCAGCCAGGCCTCCGGGGACGTTGGGGTCGTTCTCGCCCTTGAGGCGCACAAAGCCGCCAAGAGGGATCCAGTTCAGGGTGAATTGGGTTTGCCCCAGTTGAAAGAGTTTAATCACGCGGGGTGGAAAGCCAAATCCGAATTCTTCCACCTCGACCTTACATAAGCGCGCCATCAGGAAGTGCCC
>JBBILY010000076.1:334-14033 GCA_037444705.1 Chloroflexota bacterium
TCAGCGTAAACTTGGTGCCTTTATGCTCGAACAACGTCAGCATACGGGGCGGGTATCCAAACCCAAACTCTTCGACGGTGATCCCGTTCCAGCGTGCAGCCAGGAAGTGCCCCAGTTCGTGGAGGAAGATCAGAATGGCCAGACCACCGATAAATTGCACAAGCGTAGGTAGTTGAAAAAACATTGAATCTCACCTGACAAATATAGACAACTGTTTTATTGAATTATACCTTATCAAGCCTTGTAAATCGGATAGGATCAGCCCACATCCCTGGGTTTCTAAGACAACTCTAAGCGCGCCGCTCCGCCAGGGTGGGCTATCAGCACCTGTTCAACCCCTGGGATGAGTTTGAGGCCCTCGCTCACCTGGGCGGCGTATGGGGCGGGACAGATGACATGCACATTGGGGCCGGCATCAATGGTGTAACACACCGGCCAGCCGCTCTTGCGCCATTCCACCACGCTTTGCATGATGGCTAACGTGGCCGGTTGCCAGTAGATCAGAGGGGGAGTGGAGGTCATCATCACCGCATGCATCAGATGGCAGTCTTGCTCGGTGACTTGAGCCAGGGCAGCGAAGTCCCGCTCCAAAATGGCCTGACGGCATTGCTGCAGCAGTTGTGGGACATGGGCAATACGGGCGTGGTGCAGAGGGCTAGTGGTTGCCAGGGTGTGCCCCTGAGCCGATGAAACCAGTTTGTGCGCCTGGCTGACCAGGGCAATGCAATCGGCCAGGTCCCAATGCTCGGGTGGGGCGATGGAAAAGGCATACGAATCTTCATCACCTTCACCTGCCTGCCATTCGACGAAGCCCTGTGGCACCGAGCGGCAGGCAGAGCCACTGCCCAGGCGCGCCAGGCGGGATAGTTGGGCCTCGCTTAAATTCAGGCCGGCGGCCGCAGATGCAGCCAGACTCAGGGCGGCGAAGGCTGAGGCAGAAGAGGCAATGCCCGCCCCGGCAGGGAAATTGTTGACCGAGACCACCTCGGCGCGCCAGGTCATGCCTGCCATTTGGCGTATGCGCTCTAAAACGGCCACCACCCGCCTCACGGGCGGCCCCGTCAGGTGTTGTCCATTCAGGATCAGGCGGTCTTGCTCCAAGGAAGGGTCGAAGGTCACGCGGGTGCGGGTATAGAGCCCATCCAGGTTCATAGATAGCGAGCCGCTGGCAGGGAGGTGGAGGGTTGGATCGCGCTCCCCCCAGTACTTAATGAAGGCAATATTGGGATGGGCAATGGCGGTGGCTTGATATTGGCTCATCAGAATAAAACCATATAAATTATCTATCCTACAATTGGATTTTACCCCGAAAGAGGTTTGTTGATTGAGTTATGGCCGGGCCGGGACCGGCCAGGTTTTATGGGGTGAGGGTCGAGACATATGTCTCGGGGGAGGGCTCTTGCGTGAGGCAATGACCATTTAAGCGGTGGATTTCATCCACCAGCGAGTGACCTAGGACAAAATCTGCTTCGTCGGGAGTGAGGCCCAGCGCCTCGACCACATCGTACAAGATCAAACCCACATTACCCTGGGCGCTCAGCAGGCTTTGGCCTCCCAGGGCTTCTTCCCATTCTCGTCTTAAATAAGCGAGATTTTGGAGAACTTCTCGCGCCAACATACCAACCTCCTCCTACAGGCGCTGATGTTTTGCACCCGGCTTGCCAAACAGCAGCGCCCTGATGAACACCCACCAGGGCGCGAGTCAGGGTTGGTATAATAGTACCATCCCAGCCCTCCGCCGGCACCGGTGGGTTGGGCCAGGGCTGTGTAAGCGCTCGCGACACTTACACAGCCTGTTCTTTAATATAACATATTTCACCGCCTCCCAGGGCTCTGGAATCCCATCATTTGCCATCTCTTTCTGGTAAATCACATCTTTACAGGCATGCTATAATCCTGGGACGATGATACTGGTCACTGGTGGATCCGGGTTTATCGGCAAGGCGCTGGTACGTAGCCTGGTGGGGGCAGGGTATGCCGTTCGGGTGTTGATCCGCCCTTCACCCCGCACGCCTGATCTGCCGCGGGGTGTTCCGCTCGAGGTGGCGGTGACCAGCCTCCAGGATCGGCGTGGATTGAGGGCGGCCATGGTAGGCGTAGACACTGTCTACCATCTGGCAGGCGTGGAGCGCCGGGGGGCCTACGCCGATTTGATGAAGGTGGATATTCAAGGCAGCCAAAATCTGGCGCAGGTGGCGGCAGAGGCCGGGGTGAAGCGGTTATTCTATGTCAGCCACCTGGGTGCAGATCGGGCCTCGGCTTACCCTGTGCTAAAGGCCAAAGCCATCGCTGAGGAGTTTATCCGCCGCAGCGGGGTGGATTACACCATCCTGCGCACAGCCCTGGTTTATGGTGCCAATGACGGATTCACTACCGCTTTGGCTAAATTGCTGGCGACTGTGCCTTATGCGTTTTTTGTCCCCGGAAGTGGGCAGACGCTTATCCAACCCCTGTGGGTGGAGGATTTGGCCACCTGCCTGACCTGGGCGCTTGAAGATGACAACACCCGCAACCAGACTTACGAAGTGGGAGGGCCTGAATATCTAACCTTCTTGCAGGTTGTCGAGATGGTGATGCAGGCCTGTGGTATACGCCGACGTTTGGTGCATATTCGCCCTCCATACCTGCGGGGGGTGACGGTATTTCTGGAATCTCTCTTCCCCGGCTTACCCATATCGGCGTATTGGTTGGACTACTTAGCTACCAATCGCACCTGTGCTCTGGATACATTGCCGCGCGTATTCCGCCTGATGCCAGCCCGCATGGCGCACCATCTGGATCACCTGCGGGGCGAGAATTGGCGACGTTCAATGTTGCGTACACTGCTCAGGAGGCGAGAGGCAACCTAGCCAGGGCATAGCCAGTGACGGGTGATGAGGAACAAGGAATGGTAGGATGAAAGCGAAGGCCGTGAACCTGAGAATTCTGGAGACGCCCGAGGAAATGACCCTGGTGGAAGAACTGCAACGGGTGGTATGGCCGGGCAGCGAGACGGAAGTGGTGCCGGCGCATGTTTTGCTAACGGCGGTACACAACGGAGGGCTGGTGATCGGAGCTTTCAGCGCCGAAGAGGGGCAAGGGGATAGACTGGTAGGTTTTGTCTTTGGCTTTCCAGGGCTGTACTTCACCCCTGATGGGCCGCGCCCTAAGCATTGCTCCCATATGTTAGGGGTTCATCCTGACTATCGAGATCGAGGGCTGGGATTTGCTCTGAAGCGGGCACAATGGCAAATGGTCCGTCACCAGGGGTTAGATCGCATCACCTGGACCTATGACCCTTTGTTGAGCCGGAATGCTTACCTGAATATCACCAAGTTGGGAGCGGTCTGCAATACCTATCTGTGCAATGAATACGGGAAATTGCGCGATAATCTCAATATTGGTTTGCCTAGCGATCGCTTCCAGGTGGATTGGTGGGTCAATTCGCAACGGGTGAATCGCCGTCTGAGCCGCCGTGCCCGCCAGCCTCTCGACCTGGCGCACTTCTTCGCCGCTGGGGCAGAGGTGATCAACCCCACGCGTCTGGACGATGCGGGTTGGCCTCACCCCTCGGAGGACCCTCTGCCTCCCTTAGAGGACGATTGGGATGCGGCAGAGAAGTCTATCCTCCTGGTTGAGATCCCCGCCGACTTCCTGGCTTTGAAAGCCGCAAATTTTAACCTGGCGGTGCGATGGCGCATGCACACGCGGGCTATCTTTCAGAGGCTATTCGCCGCGGGCTACCTGGTGACGGATTTCGTGTATCTATCGGGCAGGCACCCGCGCAGTTTCTACGTCTTAAGTTACGGAGAGAGCACCCTGTGAAAATCTCAAGGATCAACCTTTACCATGTGCGTATGCCCCTGGTCTCGCCTTTTGAAACCTCCTTCGGGCGGAGCATAGAGCGAGATTGCATCTTGCTGGAGGTCTTTGCCGATGGCGTGGTTGGCTATGGAGAGTGCGTAGCTGACCGCGAGCCGGGTTATTCTTATGAGACGACGGGCACTGCCTGGTATATCTTGAAAGAGTTTTTAATCCCAATGGTTTTGGGGCAGGAGTTGATTCATCCTGCAGATTTCCAGGCAAAGTTTTCCCAGGTGCGGGGTCATCTCATGGCGAAGGCGGGGTTGGAGTTGGCTTTTTGGGATGCGCTGGGTAAGGCGGAAGGACGTTCGTTGCGCCAGATGTTGGGAGGGGGGCGCCAGTGTGTGGAGGTGGGGGTTTCGGTAGGCATACAAGAGTCGCCTCAAGTCCTGGTCAGAGTGGTGGAGAATTATCTCAAACAAGGGTATCGCCGTGTGAAAATCAAGATCAAGCCAGGCCGAGATGTGGCCGAAACCCAGGCGGTGCGCAACGCTTTTCCAGATTTGCGCCTTCAGGTGGATGCCAATTCTGCCTACACCCTGGAAAGCGCTCTGGCTTTGCAACCTCTTGACGCATTGAATCTGCTTCTGATCGAGCAACCGCTGGCGGATGACGATCTTTGGGATCATCGTAGCCTGCAGGCGCGCTTGAGGACGCCGATCTGCCTGGACGAGAGCATCGTTAGCCCGCGCCATGCCCGCCAGGCGCTGGAGATGGGGGCCTGTCGGGTGATCAACATCAAGGCCGGCAGGGTGGGCGGATTGAGCCAGGCAGTTGCCATCCATGATTTATGTCTATCCCAGGGGGTAGCGGTCTGGTGCGGTGGTATGCTGGAAACGGGGGTGGGCCGGGCCGCCAATCTGGCTCTGGCTTCTCTGCCGGGCTTCGTATTGCCCGGCGATATCTCAGCTTCGGAACGATACTATAAAGAGGACATCACCCAGGAACGCTTCAGCCTCAACCCAGACAGCACAATTGACGTTCCAGATGCCCCTGGCCTGGGAGTGACGATTGACTTCCAGGCCCTCAGGCGCTTCACCCTGGCACAGACGACGTGCGTGGCGGGGAGGTGAGAGCCCAAAGGGTTTAAAAAGTTGCTTTTTCATTCCGCCTGGACTATACTACATGTGGAGGAAGCGTGCATATCTACGATATTTCCTTGCCAATCAGTCCTGAACTACCAGTCTGGCCCGGCGATCCCGGGGTGGTCATGCAGCGCCTCTCAAGGATTGAAGCTGGAGAAGAGGCCAACGTCACCCATATCAGCCTGGGCGTCCACACGGGTACCCACGTAGATGCGCCCTATCATTTCCTTGGGGGAGACACGCCCACCGTGGATCAATTGCCGCTGAAGATTCTGAGTGGCAGAGCCTATGTCTTACACCTGCCAGAGGTCGAGCAAATCACGGCGGCTGTCTTACAGGGGGCAGATATTCCCCCGCGCACCAGGCGCTTGCTCTTCAAGACACGCAACTCGCAATATTGGGCGCATCACCTTGGCGGATTTCAGACGGATTTTGTCGCTATCAGCCCTGATGGCGCCCAATATCTGGTGGATCGCGGCATCAAGTTGGTGGGTGTGGATTACCTCTCGGTGGCGCCATTTCGCAACAGCGTCCCTACCCATCAGATCTTGCTCAAGGCTGGGGTGGTGATCGTGGAGGGACTGAACCTGGCTCAAATCACTCAGGGTCGCTACACGCTGCACTGCCTGCCGTTGAAACTGGTGGGCTGTGACGGGGCACCGGCGCGGGCGATCCTGATCGGAGTATAGAGGCGTTTTCTTAAACAGGAGCGCTTATGAAGAGAGGCTGGATGCGCCGAGGTCTCTTGGGGTTGCTCTTATTGGGCACCGCCCTGATATGGGCGGGGTGTCGTCCATCTACAGAGAAAACCCTGGAAGAAGGAGAGATAGATATGGCGATTCAAGTTACCAGCACAGCCTTTAGCGAGGCCAGCACAATTCCCAAGAAGCACACCTGCGATGGCCAGGATGTCTCTCCCCAGTTGTCCTGGTCTGGGGTGCCTGAGGGTACGAAGAGCCTGGTGCTGATCATGGATGATCCGGATGCACCGGTGGGCACTTTTGTCCATTGGGTGCTGTATGACCTGCCACCTGATGTCAAAGAACTGCCCGAAGGGGTGCAAGGCGTTGGCGTGCAGGGGGTGAATGATTTTCGTCGCACGGGTTACAACGGCCCTTGCCCACCGCGTGGCCCGGCGCATCGCTATTACTTTAAGGTTTATGCGCTGGATACCACCCTGGGGCTGAAAGCCGGGGCGCGCAAAGCCGATGTGGAAAAAGCCATGCAAGGGCACATCCTGGCCTGGGGTCAATTGATGGGCAAGTACGGCAGGTAGGCCGTTTCATAAACCCCGAGTTATATATAGTGGACCAGGTCCCTCAGTTGCCTTCTCGGGGTTGGGAGGGGCGTCTCAGCCGCGTGCCCGATAGCCAGGATGGCGACAGGAAGCAGGTCTTTCGGGGCGCCAAGGGCGCGGCGCACCCTTTCTTCGTCAAAGGCGCCAACCCAGACGCTGCCCAATCCCAGGGCGGTGGCTGCCAACATGGCAAAGGCGCAGGCGATGGTAGCATCTTGCAAGGCGTAAAGGTTGGCTCCACGCCTGCCATAACGTAGAGCTGAGCGCGACGGATAGGCACAGAAGACCAGATCGAGAGGCGCTTGCGCCAGGAACTCTTGATCCAGAGCTGCCTGAGCCAGGGCGAGACGCGCCGCAGGGGAGGTGACGGCATAAATTTGATAGGCCTGTAAATTGCCAGCCGAGGGAGCGCGATTGGCGGCTTCCAGGATAGCCTGGAGTTGGGTAGCCTCAATGGGGCGTGGCTGATAGTTGCGGACGGAATGTCGCTTCCGAATCACTTCAAAGAACTCCATGGTTGCCTCCCCACCTGCCGGCGATGGGCTGCTGGCACTCTGGGCAGCCTCCGCGGCGCAGTTTATTTTGAATGATCTCGAATCCGTAGCGCTGGATGAGCAATGTCGAACAGCGCGGGCAGTAAGTATGGTCATAAGGGTGGCCGGGCACATTACCCACATAGACAAAATCTAACCCTGCCTCCTTGCCAATATTCCAGGCGCGTTCCAGGGTGCTCAAGGGAGTAGGAGGTTGCCTGAAGCGATAGGCAGGATAGTAGGCGGTTACATGCCAGGGCACCTGTTTACCCAGTTCGCGGGCAATACGGGCGGCGATGGCCTGCAAGGTTTCCTCGTCGTCGTTCACCTCGGGGATGATCAGGGTGGTGATTTCTAGATGGAGGTTATGTTGCAGGGCGCGGCGACACGTAGCCCAGATTTTCTCCACATCAATCCCTTTGCAATATTTTCGCACCGCGGCGGCCCCCCCTTTGATGTCCACATTCAGGGCATCCAGGCCAGCCTCAATCAGGAGCAGGAGGGCCTCAGCGGTCATATAACCGTTGGTGACGAAAGTGTTATACAGGCCCTGGCGCCGCGCCAAGCGGAAGACATCCAAAGACCATTCCAACGACAGGGTCGGTTCGTTGAACGAGATCGAGGTGCCCTCGCAACCGTAATCCAGGGTCATCTGGATAAATTGCTCGGGTGAAATGTAGCGCCCTGTGGGTGGCGGAGGCGACTTGCTGATGTCCCAGTTTTGGCACCAGGGGCAGCCAAAGTTACACGACCAACTGCCGATGGTCAGCGCACGCGTGCCGGGATAGAAGTGGTAGAAGGGTTTCTTTTCGATCGGGTTAGCGGCGATAGATGAAGCCGCGCCATAAATCAAGGTGACCAGGGTTCCCTGGCGGTTTTGGCGTGTGCGACACCAGCCCAGGCCACCCGCAGTGATCGGGCAGCGGCGCTCACACACATGGCAACGCACACCTTGATTCACCCGCTCTTGCAGGAGCGCGGGGCGGATAAATGGGCTGGTTTCTGAAGGGATAGCCTCAGAGATCATGCTGCCAGTCTAAGAGGTGCCTGTTTCCGATACGCACATTGGTCAAGCCAGCCGCCAGGGCAGCCGATTGCGCTTCGAGAGCATGTTTAGCCGAGGTGCAGGGCAGATGGGAAAGATAAAAATTTGGCGCAAAGGCCAGCAAGGCATACGGGATGTGGGGGTCGAACGAGGCGATGAATGCAGCAATTTTACCTACCTCCTGGCGTGTGACATAACCTGGCACGAGCAGCGTGCTGGCTACGACCAGAGGCGGGTCGGGGCGTTCCTGGAAGCGCCTGGCGGCGCGGGCGAAGTTTTCCAATGTCCGGTGGTTGGAGACACCAGTGAGGGCACGATGCAGGTCATCATCGAAGGCCTTCAGGTCAAATTTGATACAGCCTCCGCTTTGGAGCGAGTATTGCACGGCGGTGTCTAACAATTTTGGCTGCATCATGCCGTTGGTTTCCCAACAGATACGGACGCCTTTTTGGGAGAGCAGTTTGGAGACCGCGAGGGCATGGGGCATTTGTGAGGCGGGGTCGCCACCGAAAAAACACACACAAAAGGTGCGTGGGTTTGCCACAGCCGCCAATTCGGCGGCGCTGATGGTGTGTTCCGTTTCTGGAGAGATATTACGAAAGTGCCAGTTCTGGCAGAATAAACAGTTCGCGGTACAACTGGCATAGAAGACGGCCAGGTTATGGTAGCCAGGATGTTGGCTGCCCTGGCAGACCCAATCGGCGACGCAATTGGTGGGGAGGGGGTCGCGATACCAGTGCAGCAACCCCCGTTCGGGGGTGCCTGCCAGATGGATTAATTTCCCATTGCGCACTGTGCGCAATACGCAAAAGCCGCGTTGGCCTTCGCCAATGACGCATTCATGGCTACACAGGGCACAGCGAATGCCTTGAGGGTGTCGCGGCGGTTCGAGGGGCAAGCCGAACTCGGAGCGAGAGGCAGAATGCAACCTCCATAATCGCTGTAGGGAACGCGATTGCACCATCGGGTTGTATTTTGACTAAATGGTTACACCAGGCTTCTTTGCAGTCTGCTGTGTCCTGAGATCATGTCTAATTATACTGGCCTCGGACTGGACAGACGGTTTTCACCCTTTATCGGCGAGCAGCACCTGCGCTAGAAGAGATGTTTGAGGCAGGATGAGGTCTGCGCCGGCGCGGCGTAATTCGGTTTCCTGGCCAAAGCCGCATAAGACCCCCACCGTTTGAGCGCCGGCTCTCTTGCCGGCCAGAATATCTGGGACGGTGTCGCCAACCATCAAGCACACACTGGCAGACACGCCCATCTGGGCCGCGGCGTACAAGATCGGGTCAGGATAGGGTTTGGTAAAACGGCAGGTTTGGGCGGTGACGATGGTGTGAAAGTAAGACTTCAGGTCAAATCGGTCTAGAAAATCCAGGGTGCTTTGTTCCCCACGGGCGCTGACGATCGCCAGCACATAATGAGCAGAGAGACTTTGAAGCATTTCTTTGACCCCCGGGATGAGCAGGGAGAGGGCATAACGTTCGCCAGGCAGGAGATGGCGCAGGCGTTGTGTCACAGCAGCAATGGCTGCGTCCAAACCCAGGCGGTCTAAAAGGGTGAGCAGCCCATTGCTCGGGCTCTCAGCCAACATCACCAATTTTTGAGCGAAGGCGAGGTTATCGCCTCCGGGGATGAGGAAAGATATAAGGTTCAGCCAGCGAGACAGGTGCAGGACGAATTGGTCATCTGTATCGCTCAGCGTGCCATCCACATCAAAACAAATTGCCCGAACTCGGTGGACATCCACAGGCATGCTCAAAACAGGAGCAGCATCGCTACAATGCTGACGAGGCTAAGGCAGAGGCAGGCCGCCACCGCCAGGGTCAGGCAGGACAAAGCCAGTCTTTGAAGGGTATTGGACATTAAACTTGATTTTAATCGCCTTTAGACCTCAAAGCAATGATCCTGATTTGGGGCTTAATAGTAAAATCAAGAAACTCAAGATGACACTCCAGATCGCGCTTCTCTTAGCCATTGTCGCGGCCACGATCGTTTTGTTCTCACTGGAATGGGTGGCTATAGACATTGTTGCCCTGGGGGTAGTGCTGGCTTTGGTTCTGACCGGGCTGCTCACCCCGAAACAGGCCTTTGCTGGCTTTGGCAATGAAACGATTATCATGATTCTGGGGTTGTTCATCCTTACGGCTGCATTGGGGCGTACGGGGGTGATCGAAATCGTTGGGCGCGCCTTGCTCAATCGCCTCAATAACGACCCAAAGGAGTTGACCCTGGTGGTGATGATTGTGGCGGCAACGCTGAGTTCCTTCATCAGCAACACCGCAGCCACCGCCTTTTTCGTGCCCATTGTGATGGGATTGGCGCGCAAATTGCGGGTAAGTGCCTCGCGCTTGCTGATGCCCCTGGCCTTTGCGGCTATCCTGGCCAGTTCGATGACCCTGATCAGCACTTCCACGAATGTGGTGGTCAGCGGGATGATGGTGCGCTATGGTTTGAGACCCATGGGGGTTTTCGAACTGACTCCGGTTGGTCTGCCAGTGCTGCTGGTAGGGTTGCTGTACATGGTTTTTATCGGTCAACATCTGATCCCAGATCGCAGTCAACCCGAGCAATTGACCCAGGAATTCGAACTGCGTCAATTTCTGGCTGAGGTCAAAGTCTTGCCCGATTCGCCGCTGATTGGTAAAACTCTGGCCGAATCCAGGCTAGGGCGCGACCTAGACATCACCGTTTTGCGGATCATGCGCGACGAGACAGTTACGATCGCCCCTACGGCAGAGACGCGTCTGGAACAAGGAGACGTCTTACTGGTTGAAGGTCAACCAGACCAGATACTCCGCATCAAAGACATGGTCGGAATTGGCGTAGCGGGTGAGGTGGCGCTCTCAGATCCCGATCTTCAGGCGGAAGATGTGCAACTGGCTGAGGTGGTTCTACTGCCTCGATCTCCCTTGATTGGGCGGCGCTTGATTGGCATTGACCTGCGCGATCAATTTGGTCTTCAGGTGCTGGCTATTCATCGCCATGAGGAGACCATTCACCGCAAGATCAGTCAGATTCCCTTACAAATGGGGGATGTGTTATTGGTGCAGGGGCCGAGGGCGACCCTGATGGCATTGGAACGCAGCAATGCCTTTCGCCTGCTGGGGACGGTGGACTACGACCGCCCTCAGCAACGGCGAGCGCCGCTGGCAATGGCGATTTTCGCAGGGGCATTGCTGCTAGCCATCCTGAATCTCTTGCCGCTGGCGGTAGCCTTATTGTTGGGGGCGTTGGCTGCTTTCTTGACGCGCTGCATTACCCCTGAAGAGGCTTATCGCGAAGTGGAGTGGAAAGCCATCATCCTGATCGGGAGCATGTTGGCCCTGGGTAACGCCATGGAAGTGAGCGGCGCGGCTCGCTATCTGGCGATGCAGATCGCCCATTTGGCGGGCAGCGCCCAGCCGATCTGGCTGCTGTCGGGGTTCTTTCTATTGACCGTCGCCCTCACCCAACCCATGTCCAACCAGGCGGCGGCTGCGGTGGTGTTACCCATTGCCCTTCAGACGGCGCAACACTTGGGCTTAAACCCACGCACCTTCGCCATGATGATCGCCATTGCTGCCAGCACTTCTTACATCACTCCCCTGGAACCGGCGTGTTTAATCGTTTATGGCTTGGGGCGCTATCGCTTTGGGGATTTCCTTAGGGTTGGCTTCTTGCTCACTGCCCTGGTTTACGGGGTAGCCATTGTGTTGGTGCCTCGAATATGGCCCTTGTATTGACAGGCTTGATCCCATGCGGGGATGATTTCTTTCTCAGGGAGTTTCCAGAGGTCATCACGCAAATCAGCCTGAATGGTGAGGGGTGAGATGACCCCATCGCCATAGCACTTGACACCCGACACCTGGGCGATTAGGATAAGGGTTAATGGGCTTGCGGAAGGTCTATATCTTGATCTCCGGCGATATCGCCACGCTGGGGCTGGTGACTGTGGTGGGATTTGCGAGTCACAATGAGTTGGGCAGCGCCGGCTGGCGTATGTTGACCACCTTTATTCCGCTGGTCGTCTCCTGGCTGGCTATAGCGCCTCACCTGGGTCTCTATGAGATTAGGACAACGGCCGATGTGCGCCAGTTATGGCGACCCTTGTGGGGAATGACCCTGGCAGCACCTCTGGCTGCCTGGTTACGGGGGATGTGGTTGAACACCCCCATTTTGCCCATATTTGTGTTGATCCTGGGCGGGGTTAGCGCTGTGGCGCTCCTGGCCTGGCGTGCTGTGTTATGGATAATAGTTAGGGGAAAGATATCATGGACGAGTTCGGATTAATCCAATCTGCCAGGCAGGGCGATTTAGAGGCGTTTAATCGCCTGGTGTTGCACTATCAAGATATGGTTTTTGCCCAGGCCTATCGCCTGGTGGGGGATGAAGATAGCGCCGCCGATATTGCCCAGGAGACCTTTATTTCCGCCTATAAAAATCTCGGCGCTTATCGTGGCGGCTCATTCAGAGCCTGGTTATTGCGGATCACGACCAATGCGGCCTATGATGAACTGCGGCGGCGCAAGCGCAAGCCAGTGACTGCCCTGGAACCGCTGGACACGGAGGCGGAAGAGATCGAGTCGCCGCGCTGGCTGGCTGATGGAGGCGAATCGCCGGAGGAAAGGCTCGAGCGCGCTGAACTGGAGAAAGCGATCCAGCATTGTTTAGAAACATTGCCTGGTGAATTTCGCGCGGTCGTGGTTCTGGTAGATGTGCAGGGCTTTGATTACGCCGAGGCTGCCGAGGTCATTCGTAAACCGGTGGGCACGGTGAAAAGTCGCCTGGCACGCGCCCGCATGCGTTTGCGGGAATGTTTGCAGGGCTTGTGGGAACTATTGCCGGCGCGATTTCGTCTGATCAATGAGAGCGTGTTATGAGGCAGCGAATTCGTCCACAGGATTGGGAGGCCTTGTCGGCCTATTTAGATGGGGAACTTAGCCCTAAAGAGCGCGCTCGACTGGAAGCCAGGCTTCAGGCGAGCGCGGATTTGCGTTTGGCTCTGGACGAATTGCGCCGCACCCGCGCCGTATTGCGTCTGGGGGGTAAAATTCGTGCGCCGCGAAATTTCACCCTCACCCCAGATATGCTGGCCACTCCAACTCAAGGACAGCAAGCCTTTGGCTTGTTCTCAGCCATGCGCTTGACCTCTGCCCTGGCGACAGCCTTATTCCTGCTCGTGCTCCTGGGTGACCTGCTCACAGGAGCCAGCCTGGGAAGCCGACGGCAAATGGCAGCCATGCCCGCCGCGGTCGAGACCTTGCCGGTTCAAACTGCCATCGAAATCCCGCCGGGCGCGCCGCAAGCGCCTGCAATTGGCGAGAAGACACAGGCGCCAGCTGAGGAGGCGATGAAAGCCCTGGAAATGGCGACGACCCCGGCCACAGAAATGGCTATCAGTACTCCAGAGGCGGGGATTACAGAGATGCTTCGGGTAGCGCCGCTTCCACCTGGCGCAGGAGGCGGCCTGATCTCGCCAACAGAAGAGGTGGGAGTGATGGCTATGGCACCAGTAATGACCCCCACCATCGAGACAACCTTTACCCCTGCTCCAACCCCTAGCCAGGTCGTCCAGGAATCGGCGCAAGCGGATGTGGATCAGGCCGTAGAAGCCGCTGAGGCAGAGACAGGGGGGCGAAGCCTGTGGCGAATTTTAGAAGTGAGCCTGGCGGTGGTTGGGTTGGCCAGTGGGCTGGCCGCTTATACCCTGAGGCGGGCGGGTCGCAAATGAACCAGCCCTATGGGAATGAGGTGAGATCGGAGGCCGAGGCTCGCTTCTGCCTGCGCTGCGGCGTCTGCCACGCCGGCCGCCGGCCCAGGGACTTCGGGAAGCTGCTCACGCTCAGCGCCGGGGGTCGGTCGAGCGCGACCACGATCCTGAGCCTGGCCGCCGTCCGTAGCCTCCGCGCCGACG
>JBBILY010000077.1:0-13967 GCA_037444705.1 Chloroflexota bacterium
TTAGGGAGCATTCTGGATCACGCCTTGCGGCGCGGCTTCCCCCTGGCGCTGAGCCGAGAGCAGGCCATTCAAACCCTGGCTCAAAATATTGAGCCGCGGCGCTCCCCCACCTTCCGTAGCGGCAAAGTGGGCGGATGGAGAAATGCCTTCACGGATGAAATCAAAGGCTTGTTCAAAGAGGTGAGCGGCGATCTGCTCCTGCGCCTGGGATATGAGCAGAATGATGACTGGTAAGGGTCAAATTTCTTGTTCAGTGGTCATCCGGGCCTACAATGAGGAGAAACATCTGGGTCGTTTGCTGGATGGCCTGAGACAACAGACGCTTAAAGACCTCGAGATCATCCTGGTGGATTCGGGCTCGAGCGATGCCACGCTGCAGATTGCGGCGCGCCATGGGGTAAATGTGGTGCATATTCGCCCCGAGGAATTTACCTTTGGGCGTTCGCTCAATCGAGGCATCGCCCAGGCGTGTGGGGAGTTTATTGTCATCGCCAGCGCCCATGTTTATCCAGTGTATCCTGATTGGCTTGAGCGCCTTTTAGCCCCTTTTGCCGAGCCTGCCGTGGCGCTCACCTATGGGAAGCAGCGTGGTAATGCTCATAGCAAATTTTCCGAACAGCAAATCTTCATCCACTGGTATCCGGAGCAGTCTAACCTGTACCAGACCCATCCTTTCTGCAACAATGCCAACGCCGCCATACGCCGTTCCTTGTGGGAACGCCATCCTTACGATGAGAGCCTGAGTGGCTTAGAAGACCTGGCTTGGGCAGATTGGGCTATTAAGCAAGGATATCATCTGGCCTATGTGGCCGAGGCAGAGGTGATCCACGTGCATCAAGAGAGCCCGCGCGCAGTGTATAATCGTTACCGCCGCGAGGCTATGGCTTTCAAGCGCATTTTCCCCCACGAACGTTTTGGTCTGGGGGACTTCCTACGCCTGAGCGCCGGCAATATCGCCAACGATTTGTGGCACGCCCTACGCCAGGGGGTGTTGCTGAACCACTTGAGCAGCATCTTCTGGTTTCGCCTGATGCAATTCTGGGGCACTTATCAGGGCTATCGTCATCCTGGCCCGCTGACCTGGCAGTTGCGCCAAACTTTTTATTATCCCAGAGGCATCAAAACCTCCACCCCGCCTGCCTCTAGGAGTGTGGAGCCAATTCGCTATCATGATACAGGCGATGTGTAACTTGTCATTCAGGAGAACGGGTGTATGAACATTGCCGCTCTGGTGCCCATGCGCCATCACTCTCAGCGTGTACCTGGTAAAAATTATCGCCTCCTGGCGGGGAAACCTCTATTTCATTATATTCTGGAAACCTTGCTAGCCTGTCCTGAGATCAGCCAGGTGGTAGTAGACACCGATAGCCCAGTGGTGATGGAGGGCGTGCGAGAGCATTTTCCCCAGATTATCCTGCTCGAGCGGCCGCAATCGCTGCGCGGCGATGCCATCTCCATGAACGAAATCCTGGCATATGACACTTCGCAGGTGCAGGCAGATTTTTACTTGCAGACCCATTCCACCAACCCGCTGCTGCGCCCCCAAACTGTCTCTCGTGCCATTCAAACTTTTCTGGCAAATTATCCGGCTTACGATTCGCTATTTTCTGTCACCCGCTTGCAAACCCGCCTGTGGGATCAACTGGGGCGGGCGATTAACCACAACCCAGCCATCCTTATCCAGACTCAGGATTTACCCCCCGTTTACGAAGAGAACTCCTGCATCTATCTCTTCACGCGTCAGACGCTGCTGGCGCGGCGCAACCGTCTGGGCGAACGACCTTTAATGTTTGAAATCCCTGCTGCCGAAGCCTGGGACATTGACGATGAATTGGATTTTGCCATTGTGGATTTCTTGATGCAGAGAGGATAAAGAAGCACTCGAGAACCTCTCGTCTGGGCGATTCTTGCACTGCTGGTGGGTTTCTATGCCATCCGATCAACCTTCTTACACAATTTTGCTCTCGGCGCCCTATATGCTCCCGCTCTACGAGCGCTTGCAGCCCTTATTTGAGGTCTATGGCTTGAGGGTGATCCTGGCGAAGGTGGAAGAGCGGCTTGACGAGGAGCAATTGCTGGCTTACGCCGGACAGTTCGATGGCACCTTGTGCGGCGATGATCGCTACACCGCCCGCGTCCTGGAAGCCTGCGCGCCTCGCCTCAAGGTGATCTCCAAGTGGGGTACGGGGGTTGACTCGATTGACCTGGAGGCGTGTGCGCGCCTGGGGATTAAGGTGGGGCGCACACCTAATGCCTTCACTCTGCCGGTGGCCGACACGGTGATGGGCTATATATTGGCTTTCGCTCGCCGTCAGCCCTGGATGGATCGCGCGATGAAGGCCGGCCGTTGGGAGAAGATCCAGGGGCGTGCCCTGAGTGAGTGCACATTGGGGGTGGTGGGAGTGGGCAACATCGGCAAAGCGGTGATTCGCCGGGCGCGCGCCTTTGGTATGCACCTGTTGGGCAATGACGTTGTCGAAATCGCCCCCGACTTTGTCGCCGAAAACGGCGTGGAGATGACCGCCTTGGAGGATTTACTGCAGCGGGCGGACTTCGTCAGCCTGAATTGCGATCTCAACCCCAGCAGTTATCATCTGATCAATGCCCGCACGCTGGCCCTGATGAAGCCCAGCGCAGTGTTGATCAACACGGCGCGTGGGGCGGTGGTGGACGAAGTGGCTTTGATCGAGGCCTTGCAGACGGGTCGTATCGCCGGGGCTGCCCTGGATGTTTACGAACACGAACCACTCCCTGCCGATAGTCCACTGCGCCAGATGGATAATGTCTTGCTGGCGCCTCACAATGCCAACTCCAGCCCGGCTGCCTGGGAAAGGGTGCACTACAATACCCTCAAGAATTTATTGGAAGGGCTGGGTCTGCCGACAGATGATTTGAAACGCTTTTTCTCAAATAATTCGACTTGCTAGATGGCACACATGAACAAAAGCCCTTTTAGAGGGTTAGAACTCTTTTGTCCAAGCGAGATTGGCTAAAGCCTCTCCTGCCTCTGGGCTGGAGGCTCAGGAGTTAGCCTGTCAGATGTTACTAGCCTGCCTGTGTATAGTGTGCAAAAGACCCCATTAACGAGTGAAATGTCTATGACAACAAAGCCTAAAACTGTACTTATCACCGGCGCAGCAGGGGGCATCGGCCGCGCCACGATGCACCTTTTCGCCGAGAAGGGTTGGCGGGTGATTGGCGTGGACCGCGCCCCTTTTGGCGAGGGCTTCCCCACGGATGGCTTGTTCATCCAGTCTGATATCTCCATCGGCGAAAATCTGGAACACATCTTTCATCAGGCGCGGGCATTCACGGGTTATCTAAACGCTCTGGTAAACAATGCTGCCATCCAGATCGCCAAACCCCTTTTGGAGACCAGCGTTGAAGAATGGGATGCCGTCATGGCCTCTAACCTGCGCTCGGTCTTCCTGGGCATAAAACTGGCTTATCCTTTGCTCAAGGCGGCCGGGGGTGGGGCGATCGTCAACGTTTCTTCGGTGCACGCCATAGCCACCTCAGCCAACATCGCAGCCTATGCCGCTAGTAAGGGTGGTCTGTTGGCGTTGACGCGCGCCATCGCCATCGAATTTGCTGCGGACAATATCCGCGCTAACGCCGTCTTGCCGGGCGCAGTAGATACGCCTATGCTGCGGGCTGGCCTGAATCGCGGGCATGTCCAGGGAGAAGACCTGGGGGAAAGGCTGGATAACCTGGCGCGCAAGACGGTCAACGGGCGCATTGGTCGCCCACAAGAGATCGCCCAAGCCATTTACTTTTTGGCGGATGAGAGCCAATCATCCTTCATGACCGGACAAGCCCTGATCGTTGACGGGGGCGCTACGGCCCGCCTGAGCACAGAATAAGACCGAAGGCCTGATAAAGCCTATGGATACCCAAAAGTTAAAAGGTTTCGTCCCCCTCCCCCTCTGGCGCACGGCCGCCGCAGCCCGTTTGGCCTTGCAGCACGCTGCCCAATGGCCAATGGCCACCTTCCATCCCTGGCGACGAGAGAGTATGCGCCATCTGGCAACCCTCAAAGACCGCCATCGCGGCCAGCGTTGTTTTATCATCGGCAATGGCCCCAGTTTGAAGCATACCGACCTCACTCGCCTGAAGGGGGAGTTTACTTTCGGCATGAATCGCATTTATTTGCTTTTCCCTGAACTAGGTTTCACCACTACCTACTATTTATCGGTGAACAACCTGGTGATTGAGCAATGCGCCGCCGAAATCCTGGCGCTCCCTGTACCCAAATTTGTCTCCTGGCGCTCGCGTCCCTATTTTCAAAACTTCCTTGAGGAAGGTCAGTTACCTCCCTTGATCTTCCTCCACACCACGTATGCAGGCCCGACATTCGCGCGGGATGCGCGCGGCCGCCTGTGGGAAGGGGCCACGGTGACCTATGTGGCCTTGCAACTGGCTTATCATATGGGCTTTGAGCAGGTGATCTTGATCGGCGTGGATCACAACTTCACTACTCAGGGGAAGCCCAATAGCACTGTGGTTTCTCAGGGAGATGACCCGGATCACTTTCATGCCTCTTACTTCGGTAAGGGCTTCCGCTGGCAGTTACCCGATCTAGAGACCTCCGAGCGTGCCTATCGCATGGCGCGTCACGCTTATGAGCAAGCCGGCCGCCAGGTGGTAGATGCTACCCTTGGTGGCCATTTAACCGTGTTCCCTAAGGTGGACTATGACAGCCTCTTCTGACATTGCTGCTCGACTTCCAGAGCAAACCCCCCGACAGGATAAACGAATAAACTTCCATCGTCTCAGCGCCTGGCTGCTGACCCTGGCTTTTTTAGGTTTGGGCCTGGGTTTGCGTCTGTACGACTTAACCGACCAGCCGATTGATTTTCATTCCACCCGCCAGTTGCGCGGGGCTATTATCGCTCGGGGCATGTACTATCAGATGCTACCCGGCGCGGATGAGGACACCCGCCAACGGGCGATCGCTTTCTGGTATTCCACCGGGCAATATGAGCCGTCCATCCTCGAAGCCCTGGTGGCGCGCACGTATCTTCTCGTCGGTGGTGAATATCCCTGGATCGCGCGCATCTATAATTCGATTTTTTGGATCATCGGTGGATTAGCGGTATTCGCCTTAGGCAAACGCGCCCTCTCGTTGGGTAGTGCTCTGGCTGGATTGGGCTATTATCTGATTCTGCCCTTTGCGGTGCAGGCCAGCCGTTCCTTTCAGCCCGACCCGGGCATGGTGATGTGGATAGCGCTGACCATTTACGCTGCCTATCGCTGGGGGGAGATGGCGGGGCAGACCCACCTGTCCGATAGAAAATGGGCGTGGGGCTGGGCGCTCCTGGCAGGGCTTTCAGGTGGAATGGCGATGCTGACCAAGGTGGTTGCGGCCTACATCGTCGGTGGGGCGCTGCTGGGGCTGGCCCTTTCCGCTTTGGGATGGCGGCGTTTTTGGCGCCAGCCTCAGGTCTGGTTGATGGGGCTCTTGATGCTCTCTCCCACCTTGGTCTACTATCTCAGTCGTCAGGGCCGGGCGGCCGAGTATTTCTCCTCCTGGACGATTTCGCTCTCACACCTGTTACTGGAGCCTTCTTTTTATGTGCGTTGGTTGAACCTGGTGCAGGACCTGATGGGGTTAACCGCCTTGTTGCTCAGCCTGGTAGGGGAATTAATTGCCCCGGGCGCTTTGCGGGCGCTGCTGCTGAGTTTGTGGGGTGGTTATGCTGTTTACGGTCTCTTCCTGCCGTATCAGATGTACACCCATAGTTATTACCACCTGCAATTGGTGCCCATCATTGGCCTCTCACTCATGCCTGTGGCGCAGGTCATTCTGGAGCGCGTGGCTCAACAGTCCCGCTTCTGGCAGACCTTGTTTGTGGGCATTGCCCTGGTGGGGATGGCTTTCCCTGCCTGGGTCTCCATCGCAGAACTCAGGCGCGATGACTATCGAGGTGAACCAGCCTATTGGCAAGAGATCGCCTCTCACCTCCCTACGGATGGCAAGATTATCGCCTTGACCCAGGATTACGGTTATCGCCTGATGTATTACGGCTGGCGTAAAGTGGCGCTGTGGCCAACGCGGGGTGAACGCACCCTCTCTAGCCTGCGTGGCAGCGAGAAGGAATTTGAGGAATACTTCGCCAAGCGCATTGAGGGCAAAGAATACTTTCTGATCACTTCCTTCAATCAACTGGATGACCAGCCCGACTTGAAGCAAACCCTGCGCCAGCGTTATCCCCTTATTGCCCAGGGAACTGGCTATCTGATCTATGATCTGGCTCATCCGTTGAAATAACGGCTGTTTTCAGATGACGTTGGTCTCTATCATCACCCCCTCTTACAATCAAGCTGCCTACCTGGAACAGACCATCCGTTCCGTTTTAGAGCAAGATTACTCCCCGCTTGAGTATCTTATCATAGACGGGGGTTCCAGCGATGGCAGCGTTGAGATCATCCGTAAATATGCGCGGCACCTGGCGTGGTGGGTCTCTGAGGCGGATGCCGGTCAGGCGGAGGCGATCAACAAGGGCCTGCAACGCGCCAAGGGGGAGATTGTGGCCTGGCTAAACTCCGATGATCTCTATCTGCCCGGAGCCGTGGCGCAGGCGGTGCAAGCCCTGCGGGCTCATCCCGAAGTGGGTCTGGTTTTCGGCGATGCCGTGAGCATTGACGCCCAGGGACGACGTTTGAAGCGCCTGGTTTTTGGCGATTGGGGATTGGATGAACTGATGCGTTTTCGCATCATCTGTCAGCCGGCAGTGTTTATGCGCCGGACTGTGTTGGAGCGAGCCGGTTATCTGGATCCGTCTTATCACTACCTTTTAGACCATCACCTGTGGCTGCGCATGGCACGGCTGGCGCCGGTACGGCATGTGCCTCAGGTATGGGCTGCGGCGCGGCACCATCCCGGGGCTAAAAACGTAGCCCAGGCAGCGGGCTTTGGTCAAGAGGCTGTGCGTATTTTGAATTGGATGAAAACCCAACCCGACCTGGCTCCACGCTTTGCCCGTCAACGCCGGCAGATTGAGGCCGGAGCTCAACGGCTGAATGCCCGCTACTTGCTGGATGGCGGCTTGCCTGGCGCGGCTCTGCGGGCATATGGACGGGCCCTGGCCCTCAATCCGGGATATGCCCTGCAACATTGGCAACGGATGATATATGCGATTTTGCTCTTGGTGGGGGGTAGAGGGCTGTCTCGGCTGGTTGAGCGTTGGCGGTGAAGATCATGAAAGGTTCGCTTTTCCAAAATCACCCCGGGGAGCGAAGCCCCATCCTGGTCACCGGCGGGCACCGCACGGCTACCACTTGGGTGGGGAAGACCCTGGCGCTCAGTGGTCATCTGGCTTATATCAGCGAGCCGCTCAACGTGTGGCATCGGCCAGGCGTCTTGCGTGCCCCGGTGAGGCACTGGTACACCTACATTTGTCAAGAAAATGAAGGCGATTATCTACCCGCTTTACGCCAGACTCTGGCCTTGCGTTATCACTGGTGGGACGAATTGCGTTCGCTGCGCTCGAGCAGAGATGCCTTGCGCATGCTGCGCGATGGGGCAATCTTTTTGAGGGGGCGCTTATTGCGCCAAAGGCCATTGCTCAAAGACCCATTTGCTGTGTTTTCAATCCCCTGGTTTGTGGAAAGGCTAGGCTTTCAGGTGGTAGTGACCCTGCGCCACCCGGCGGCATTCGTCAGCAGTTTGAAACGCCTGGATTGGCCCTTTCAGTTGGAAGACCTGCTCCATCAGCCATTGTTAATGAGCCACTGGCTGGAGCCCTTCCGCTCTGAGATGGAAGCACTCCCTCCAGAAGATGTGCTTGGCAGAGGGGCTCTTCTGTGGAAGATGATCTATCATGTAGTAGGGCAGTATCGTCAAAAGGTGCCCGGTCTGCTTCTGGTGCGCCATGAAGACCTTTCTCTGCAGCCCCTACAGGGTTTTCGTGACTTGTACAAAGCCCTGGGGCTGACTTATACTGCCGCGGTGGAGAGGGCGATTGTGCGCCTGACCCGTGCCGAAAACCCCAAAGAGGTATCCACAAATTCAATCCACTCGGTTCGGCTGGATAGCCGCGCCAACCTGTACCATTGGAAACGCCGCCTCAGCCCAGCTGAGGTCGAGCGTGTGCGAGCCATCACCGCTGAGGTGGCCGACCAATATTATCCTCAAGCGAGCTGGGAATAAGATGAGCACAGCGGAGCGCGGCTCTTCCTCACAACCCCTGGTGACCATTGTCACCCCCTCTTACAATCAGGCGCGCTTCCTGGAAGAGGCTATCTGCTCAGTCTTGGAGCAGAGTTATCCCAATATTGAGTACATCGTTGTAGATGGGGGTTCGACCGATGGCAGCCTGGAGATCATCCAAAAGTACGCCTCTCGCCTGGCGTGGTGGGTCTCAGAACCCGATCGAGGTCAGACGGATGCCATAAATAAGGGCTTTGGGCGCGCTCGGGGGCAGATTTTGGCCTGGTTGAATTCCGACGACACCTACTTACCCCATGCTGTGACGGAGGCGGTGGAATATTTACAAGCCCACCCTGAAGCCGGGATGGTCTATGGAGATGCCAACCTGATTGATGAAAAAGGGCAGGTGATTGGGCGTTTCCCGGCGCGGCAGACAAATTACCGCCGCTTGCGACGGGGTTATGTGCACATCCCCCAACAGGCAGCCTTCTTCCGCGCTGAACTGTGGCGGCGGGTGGGGCCGCTTGATCCTACATTCTATTTTGCCATGGACTACGATTTATGGGTGCGTTTGGCAAAGATCGCCTCTCTGCATTATTACCCGCGTCTGTGGGCTAATTTCCGCCTGCATGGTGGCGGAAAAAGCGTTCTGGCTGATGATCGCTGCTGGCCGGAGATGCTGCGCGTTCACTGGCGAGAGGGAGGCTCCTGGTTGTCGCCTCTGGTGCTCAAAGCTAAAATCCGCCCCCTGGTCTACGCCTGGCTACCCCTGCGTTTCAGGCTATGGGTGCGGAGATTCCTTTAGGGAGTATTTCCGCTTGTCAAACGCTCTCTCAGGGTATAATTTCCCGCAAGTTGCCATCCAGGGTGAGAGGGCGAAAATGCTTTGGAACCGCAGAGGGCGATCGTACCTGCAATCCTATAGGAGCCTAACCAGTATCCCTCGGAGTTAGAGCAGTTTGCTTCAGAAAGTCATGGTGCTATGCAGTTCATGCCAGCCTCTATTCCTGATATTATCCTGATCCAACCCCAGGTCTTTGGAGATGAACGCGGCTTCTTCATGGAGACCTATCGCGCCCAACGCTTTGCTGAGCAGGGAATGGCCTTCAATTTCGTCCAGGATAACCACTCTGGCTCCAGGCAGGGCACGCTGCGCGGTTTGCATTATCAAATTCGCCAGCCCCAAGGGAAACTGGTGCGGGTGGTGGTGGGCGAGATCTTTGATGTGGCTGTGGACCTGCGGCGTAAGTCGCCCACTTTTGGCCATTGGGTAGGGGTCACTCTCTCTGCTCAAAATAAACTTCAGGTATGGATTCCCCCCGGTTTTGCCCATGGCTTTTACGTGTTGAGCGAATGGGCTGAGGTGGTGTACAAAACCACAGACTATTACGCTCCTCAATGGGAGCGCACCTTGCTCTGGAACGATCCAGATGTAGATATTCAATGGCCTTTGCTGAATGGCCAATTCCCCTTAATCTCGCCTAAAGACGCGCAGGGGAAACCTCTGCGGGAAGCCGAGATATTTGATTGATCTAGCGAGGCAGGGTAGAAGAGAGGGCTTATGCGCAACGTCCTGGTTACCGGTGGGGCTGGATTTATTGGCTCTAATTTTGTGCGTTTCTTGCTGCAAAACGAACCGCAAGTACACATTGTCAACCTGGACGCCCTGACCTATGCAGGCAGTCTGGAAAACCTGCAGGACTTGCCGCATCCCTCGCGCCATACTTTTATTCACGGCGACATCTGTGACCGTCCTCTGGTGGAGCGTATCCTGCGTCAATACCAGGTGGACACCGTGGTTCACTTTGCCGCTGAGACTCATGTTGACCGTTCCATTCTCGCTCCTGAGCGCTTCATCCAAACTAATATTTTAGGCACCTTTACTCTGCTCGAGGCCTGCAGACGATTTTGGCTGGAGGAGAAAAGCCTCCCTCTTGAGGGCTTACGCTTTCACCATGTCTCTACCGATGAGGTGTTCGGCAGCCTGGGTTTGGGAGAGCCAGCCTGGACGGAGGATACCCCCTATGCTCCGAACTCCCCCTATGCTGCCAGCAAAGCCGCCAGCGATCATCTGGTGCGCGCTTATCACTACACTTACGGTTTGCCGATAACGATTACCAATTGTTCTAATAACTATGGCCCATACCAGTTCCCGGAGAAATTGATCCCGCTGATGATCTTGAACGCTTTGGATGGACAACCTTTGCCAGTCTACGGTGACGGCGGACAAATTCGCGATTGGCTTTATGTTGAAGACCATTGCGAGGCCATCTGGCTGGTGCTGCGTAAAGGTGTAGTGGGTGAAACCTATAACATTGGCGGTGGCAATCAGCCCACTAACTTGAGCGTGGTGAAAACACTATGCGAGATTCTGGACGAGCGCTTGCCCCAGTCCCCCTTTGTGCCTCATGAGCGCTTAATCCAGTTTGTGGCTGATCGGCCCGGGCACGACCGGCGTTATGCCATGGATATTACGAAAATCTCCCAGCAGTTAGGCTGGCAACCGCGCCAATCGCTGGCGAGTGGTTTGCTTAAAACAGTGGACTGGTATCTCAGCCATCCCCAATGGGTGGAGGCCATCCGCAAACAACAGGATTATCAGTCATGGTTAGAGCACAACTACAACCGTCGAGGAGGGTCAAGATGAAGGGTATTATTCTTGCTGGGGGGCGAGGCACGCGCCTTTATCCCCTGACGATCAGCATCAGCAAACAACTGTTGCCCGTATATGATAAGCCAATGGTCTACTATCCCCTATCTATGCTGATGTTGGCGGGCATTCGTGAGATTCTAGTGATCAGCACACCCGAGGCCCTGCCTGCTTTCCAGGCGCTGTTGAGAGATGGCAGTCAATGGGGCTTGAACTTTACTTATGCCGAACAGGCTGAGCCGCGCGGTCTGGCGGATGCTTTTCTGGTCAAGCCCGGGTTCACCGAGGGAAAACCGGTTTGCCTTATCTTAGGAGATAATATCTTTTTTGGTCATGGCTTACCGGCTAAACTGCGGGCTGCCGCCCAATTAACTGAGGGGGCATTGATCTTTGCCTATCCGGTACGCGACCCGCAACGCTATGGTGTGGTGGAGTTTGACCAGAATGGGCGCGCCCTCAGCATTGAAGAGAAACCCGCCAAACCGCGCTCTCATTACGCCGTGCCCGGTTTGTATTTCTACGATCATCAGGTGGAGGAAATTGCGGCTAACCTTAAGCCCTCCTGGCGCGGGGAATTGGAGATCACCGATCTCAATCGTGTCTATCTGGAGCGCGGGCAGTTGCGGGTGGAGCCTATGGGGCGCGGCGTGGCCTGGTTGGATGCCGGCACACATGAGTCTCTGCTTCAGGCTGCCAATTTCGTCCAGGCTGTAGAAGAACGGCAGGGGATGATGATCTCCTGTCCGGAGGAAATTGCCTACCGCATGGGTTACATTGATCGCGAGGAATTGCGTCGCCAGGCGCGGGCGATGGACAACAACGAATATGGCCGCTATCTGTTGCGTCTGGCTGATGAAGATTTGCCATTCCACCAGGTGGAGTGACCCAGATGCGCATTCTGTTGCTGGGCGAAAACGGTCAACTGGGCTGGGAACTGAGGCGCACTCTGGCGCCTCTGGGAGAGGTGATTGCCCTGGATGCACCCCAATACGACCTGGCGGAGGCAGACCAGGTGCGTCAAGTGGTGCGCCAGACCAGGCCTCAAATTATCGTCAACGCCGCGGCTTATACCGCTGTTGACCGCGCCGAGAGTGAACCTGAATTGGCCATGAAGGTCAACGCGGTTGCACCATACCTCCTGGCGCAGGAGGCCAAAAATTTAGGGGCGGCCATAGTGCACTATTCGACCGATTATGTATTTGATGGGTGTAAAGGCCGCCCGTATCAGGAGAGCGATGCTCCAAACCCCATCAATGTATATGGGAAGAGCAAACTCGAGGGCGAGAAGGGGATTCAGCAAGTGGATGGGATTTACCTCATCCTGCGCACCAGTTGGGTATATAGTCTCCGCCGCTCCAGTTTCGTCACCAAAGTCTTACAATGGGCACGGCAACAACCTGTTCTGCGCGTGGTGGACGACCAGGTAGGTAGCCCTACCTGGGCGCGCATGCTGGCCGAGGTTACAGCACAGGTTTTAGCGCGTGGGGGTGAGCGACCGTTGGAATGGTTAAGCCAGCATCGCGGCCTCTACCATCTGGCTGGCGACGGCCAAGCCAGCCGTCTGGAGTGGGCGCGAGCCATCCTGCGCCATGATCCTCAGAGAGCGGAACATCAGGTGCGAGAAATTTTAGCCGCACATACCGCCGAATTCCCTACCCCTGCTCAACGCCCCCTTTACTCTGCCTTGGATTGCAGCCTTTTTGCCCAGACTTTTGGCCTACGTTTACCTCCCTGGGAAGAGGCCCTGAAGATGGCGATGGAACAGTGAAATACTCTATGTGGAAAACCTTCGGCCGCACTACTGTTAGCGAGTTTCTAGGGGATTTTATTGTTTATCGCAATTTGATCCCAGCCGACCCGCGCCTACCGCCCCTGGAGGAGGTTGGCAGGCAACTGCACCTGCCCCCAGGGTATGTGCCGCGCAAAATTGAGCCAGATTATGCGCGGGTCATTGTGCATTTGTTGCAACAGGCACGTGCCTTGAAGGGTGGTAATGTTACTATTCAACGCCTGATCTTTATCGGCGACACCCGCATGCTGGATGGAATGGCTTTTGACCACTTATGTCAGGTGAGCGGTTGGACGGGCGTGGCTTTCATTGCTGCCGAGAGCCAGGCCGCTCCCCAGGTGGAGTTTGCCTCCACCCCAAGCGGACAATCGCTCTATCTCGCCAACCGCTGGGACTTGCTAGCTGAGTTTGAGCGCTATTTATCGGGGCGCGGTCTCCGTGTGGATGAGGCTACGGCAGTGGTGATTGACCTGGATAAGACCGCCATCGGAGCGCGCGGCCGTAACGGTCATATCATTGATCAGGCTCGCGTGCAAGCGGTTTACGCCACCGTTGAGGCCATTTTAGGCGCCGCATTCAACCCTCAAGCCTTTCTGGAGGCTTATAACCACCTGAATCAACCCCAGTACCATCCTTTTACAGCCGATAACCAGGATTACCTCGCCTATATCTGCCTGATTTTGAGCAGTGGGCTGCTCTCCTTAGATGAGGTAGTGAGACAAGTGCAAAGTGGTCATTTGACTTCCTTCCGCCAGTTCATTGACCAGATTGAGCGCTACAAATTCAATTTGCCCCCCAGTCTGGCGGCGGTACACCAAAGCATCTATGCTTATGTCGAGAAAGGAGACCCTACACCCTTTAAAGCCTTTCGCCATCGCGAATATCTGGAAACCGTAGGGCGAATGGGACATTTACAAGACGACCGGAGCGCCGAGACCTTGCTAGCGGAAGAAATTGTGATCACTGCAGAGGTGCGCGCCATAGCCCTGGAGTGGCGGCAGCAAGGAGCCTTGCTCTTCGGCTTATCGGATAAACCGGATGAGGCCTCCAAACCCACCTCAGATTTGGTGGAAAAGGGCTACGCGCCTATCCACTGCACCCCTACTCATATCGTGGGCAGGGCGTAGTAAAGATGTCAAGCTGGCGGCCTTAGTGCCGCCGATTTTTTTATTGTCTTAGGAGGAAGATGATGAGTGACCATCTCCAGACCATGGGCCAACAATTTGGCCGACGCTCCTGGGCTGAGCCCTGGAAGATCAAAATGGTAGAACCTCTGAGCATCACGACGCGTGAACAACGTCAGAAAGCCCTGCTAGAGGCGGGGTATAACACCTTTCTCTTGCGCTCAGAGGATGTCTAGATTGACCTGCTAACCG